>CACZJT010000005.1 GCA_902781565.1 uncultured Ruminococcus sp. | reverse complement strand
ATCCCGTTACCTCAAAGATCTCCATGATATCATCGCCCACGTTGATGAGCTTCATAGAACCCTGCTTAGCCATGATCTTCTGGCAGGAGAGAAGAACGCGCAGACCTGCGGAAGAGATGTACTCTACCTTAGCGAAATCGAGCACAAGATCCTTAGCATCCGCGATGGAGTCCTTGATCTCCTTTTCAAGAGTGGGAGCGGTTGTGGTGTCAACTCTGCCCTCGATAGCTACATCAAGAGTGGTTCCGTTTAAATTCTTTGTAACAGTCATAATTATGTTCCTTTCCAAATGATAGTATTTGCCAAATGACATTTTAATATTTATTATTATACCACAAACTCCGTATCAAAACCGTATCAAACAGTTGTTATCCTTCGGGAAATTCTGACAATTGGTTTTGATGTGTGTAATAATTTTTTACCGAGAGCCCCGAGAATTTTGACCGACAAGTAAAATTTGCCGTCCGAGTTTTGTTGGTTTTAAACAAATAATTATATGGTTTAGCATAATCGTTCAAGTTTCATTGTCTATCTTTAACAAATACTTCGTAAAAACTTTGTGAGTTTTTACGATACAATTTTCTTGTTTTGTTATGCTATAATTATCTAAAAAGAGTTTTCGATGGGAGTTGTACGATTTGAATATCCTGATAGTCGATAATGACAAGGCAGCTGCCGAGGCTGCGCGAGCATTGACAGTGGCAGCTGACCCCTGCGGCGTATGCAAAGTATACATCGACCCCGAAGCTGCCCTTGCGGACAGGGAAATACCCGCGGAGATCGCGTTCATCGAAACGGTCATGGATAGCATGGACGGACTGACCTTCGCGCGGCGGCTCAGGGAGCGCTTTCCGCTCTGCGAGATCGTTTTTCTGACCTCGGACGGCAGCTTCATGGCAGAGGCTTTCGCGCTCCATGCAGACGGGTACATCATGAAGCCACTCACAGCGAAAAAGCTCACCGACGCCCTGGTGAACAGCCGCCGCAAAGCTCCCGAGCTGTCCGACAGACCCGTGAAAGTGCGGTGCTTCGGGAACTTCGAGGTCTTTGTGAACGGGGCGGCAGTGCGTTTCCGCCGCAGCAAGAGTAAGGAGCTTCTTGCGTACCTCATAGACCGCAGGGGCGCTGTCTGCTCCAGCGACATGATAATCGGCAACATATGGCCCGACGGAACGGGGGACGATTCCCACAAGTCCATGACCCGCGTGGCTGCAAAAAGCCTGCTCGAAGACTTTTCGACGCTGGGTGTGGAAAGGGTCATTCTGCATGACAGGTGCGGATACTGCGTAAACACGGGACTGCTGGACTGCGATTATTACCGCTATCTCGAATGCGATCCTTATGCGATACAGCAGTTCGTCGGGGAGTACATGAGCCAGTACGACTTTGCCGAGAACACCCGCGCGAACCTGCAATTCAGGCTCTTCGGAAGATAACAGACCCTTGGAAAATTCGGAATTCGGAATTATGAATGCGGAATTAAAGGTGTCGCTTCGCAACGTTTTTGGGGATATGGTCTCGTCTTGATGAAACTCCTCCCTAAAAACGCGGCGCAGCCGCTCCTTTAATTCCGCATTCCGCATTCCTAATTCCGAATTACCCCTTGACCGCTCCCGCGGCTATGCCCTTGACTATGTACTTCTGACAGAAGGCATAGACTATGATTATCGGGAGCAGCGACATGATTATCACCGCCAGCGACGCTCCGAGATCGACGCTGCCGTAGCTGCCTTTAAGATACTGGACATGGATAGGGATAGTCCTGTACTTCGTGATGTCAAGGACGAGATACGGTAACAGATAGTCGTTCCATATCCACATGAGCTGCAATATCCCCACCGAGATAGCTATGGGGGACATCATCGGGAACACCACGCCGAAAAACGTCCTCACGGGTCCGCAGCCGTCTATGACCGCGGCTTCCTCTATCTCGTAGGGCAGTCCCCGCACAAAGCCCGTGAACATAAAGATCGACATTCCCGCGCCGTAGCCCAGATAGACTATCGGTATAGTGAACGGTGTGTCGAGCCCGAGCCTGTAAGCCGTCGAGGACAGCGTGAACATGAGCATCTGAAAGGGCACTGCCAGAGAGAACAGACACAGATAATAGAACACCTTCGAGAAAACGCTGTTCACCCTCACGATGTACCACGCAGCCATAGAACAGCAGATGATTATGAGAGCGGTGGAAACGGTGCTTATGAGGACGCTGTAGCCGAAGGACTTTAAGAACGGATAGTTTCCGAAGGTCAGGGCGCTGACGTAGTTCTCCCCTGCCGCGAAGTCATCTCCGACGGGCAGGGAAAAGATACCTCTTACAATGCCGTCGTTAGTCTTGAAGGAGTTTATGAGCGCCGTGAAAATGGGTATCACCCACAAGAGCGACAGTGCGGCGAATACTATCGTCCTTATGTCCCTGCCGCCGCTTTGGGTGCGGGGGTCTGTACTGCGTTTCATTTCTGCTTCCCCTCCTTTGCATCGGTATGCTTTGCGGGCTTTATCTTTCGCTCGCGGTTGGTGAGATACTGCTGCAACAGAGATACCCCGCCGACGATCAGGAAGAATATTACTGCCTTAGCCTGAGCCGTTCCGTGCCAGTGGCGGTTTATGCCGTATGTATTGTAGATGTTGAGCGCCAGCAGTTCTGTGGTGTTGACCTGCATACCGTTTTCGAGCGTCTTTATCGGAGCGCCCCCCGTCAGCGAAAGGTTCTGATCGAAGAGCTTGAAGCCGTTCGTGAGCGACAGGAACACGCACACCGAGATCGACGAGATCATGTTCGGGAGTATGACCCTGAAAAGCGTCTGTGAGCGAGTCGCGCCGTCGATGTCGGCGGCTTCCAGCATATCGGTCGGGACGGACTGAAATCCCGCTATGTAAATTATCATCATGTAACCTATCTGCTGCCATGCGACGAGTATCACCAGCCCCCAGAAGCCGTACACGGGGCTTGCGATAAGATACGTCCCGAAATAGCGCAGTATGCCGTCAAAGATCATGCTCCAGATGTAGCCCAGCACCACGCCGCCTATGAGGTTCGGGACGAAAAACGCCGTTCTGAAAAGGTTCACGCCCTTGAATTTCCCCGAGAGGAAATAGGCGATGAAAAATGCGGGGACGTTTATGACTATGACCGACACCACTGCGAACAGAAATGTGTTGAGCATAGCCCTGCCGAAGCTCGGGTCTGCGAAGGCGGCGGTGTAGTTATCCATTCCCGACCAGGCGGCGTCCTTCGGGATATTGAACTCGCAGAAGGACAGATATATCCCCTGCCCGAAGGGAATCACGAAGCTGATGACGAAGCAGACGAATGCGGGCAGAATGAAAAGCGGAGCCCAAAGCCTTATTGCGCGGCGTATGCCGCTGTTTTTTACCATTACGCTCCCCCCTTAATCAAGTATGCGGTGTTCGAGCTTGTACTGATACTTCCAGCCGTCCACGAAGGCGGTGCTGACGTTCTCCCAGCTGCCCGAGCCCTCGGAATACTCCATGAGCGCCGAGACCACTCCCGCCCTCCATGATTCGGTGTTCGGCGTGAACGAGAAGCTCCAGTCTATGTTATACTTACCCTCGGACTTCATTCTCTCGGCGTCGTTCAGGAACACGTTTTCGCTCGGAAGGTGATCTTTGAACGGCGTGACGCCGAAGCTGTCAGCCATCATCTTTTTCCCGCTCTCGGAGGTCACTACCCATTCGAGGAAATCCATAGTGGCGTCGATGTTCCTTTGCTCGGCGCGGGAATTGACAGCCCAGTAATTCTCGGTGCCGCAGCAGAGCCCCGCATTATCCTCGCCCTCGGCGCCGCAGTATATGGGTATCATCGTAAGCTCGTCGGGGGACATGGCGAATTTGTCCTCGGCGGTGAGGGCGGTGTATTCCCATGAGCCGTTCTGGAAGAACACCGCCCTGCCGCTCCCGAACTCCTCCTCAGCCATTCCGCCCGTGGCGGCACTGAGCTCACCGCCCGCGACAGAGCTGTTATTTATGTACATATCCCATACGTTTTTATAGAGGTCGAGGAAACTCCCGCTTATCTCGGCTGGCTGGGTCGTGGCGGCGTTCTCCCGAAATTCGTAGAACAGCGGGAGCGCCGCCAGATGACCGCTGAACCGCCACGAGGACGAGCTGTCAAGTCCCGCCGATGTAAAGGCATCAAAGCCCAGCTCCGCGCTTCGGCTGTGGATATCCTCGGCGGCGGCTTTGAGGGAAGCGAAGTCGTGTATCTCCTCAAGGGAGTGACCGCTCTTTTCCAGCAGGCTCTTGTTGACGATCAGTCCGTAAGCCTCATAGCAGTACCCCACCGCGCAGAGGGAGCCGTCCTCGCCGTAAAGACAGGGCGCGTCCTCTTCAAGGTGCTCGGTCAGCGGACTGTCACGGAGATCGAGGCAGTAATCATGCCAGTTGTCGAGAGCCTGCACACCTCCGCAGACGAAAAGCGTTGGGGCGTGGTTCTTGTTCATCTGCGAGCTGAGGGTATCGGCATAAGAGCCCGAAGCAGCTGTCACCACATCGACCTCTACCCCCGTGAGCTTTGTATATTCCTCCGCGATCTCCTGCCACGCTTCATCGGCTTCGGGCTTGAAGTTCAGGTAGTAGACATACCCGTTCCCGCTCTCACCCGCGCACCCCGTCCACGAGAGCAGCACAGCTGCGGCAGCGGCGGCGAATAACAGTTTTCGTTTCAGCACTTCTTTCACTCCTTTCGCAAAAATCATTGTTGATATTATATCACATTTTGCCGAAAAATGCAAGTGCTTTTATGCAAAAAAATCAGTGCCCTCCGAAAACGGAAAGCACTGTGTAAAAAAGATATTTCTCCATCAGATACCGACTATGTTGCGCACCACCCAGAATACCATGACCAGCCCAAGGCATATCCTCTCGCCGATACGGTAGACCCTGCTGTTCGATTCGAGGGAGTCGGGCATGAATATGAGCTTCACCGCCAGCACCGCCCCGAAGAACGGGAACATGAAAAACAGAAGCGGATTGCTCTTGAAGGCACGTCCGAATTCAAGGTGCGCCGCGTGCATAGCCATGTGGGTAACTCCGCAGCCAGGGCATTTAAGCCCCGTGACTTCTCTGAAAACACAAGGTATCGAAAGCCCCGTGAAGCGCACGAAGATGTAATACCCCGCAAGTATCGCAGCCGCCCAAAGGACTTTTTTCAGCAGGGCATCGCGCCTGTGGCGTTTTTCAGGAGACATTGCTCCTTACATTCCGTGGGCGATCTTGTTGACCTCGCTCTGCATCAGGCAGTAGGACACTATACCGAGTCCGCAGATGGAAAGCACAAGGTAAAGTATCGAATTGCTCTGGGGAGGAAGTCCGCGCTGGGTGTAGTAGTTGTCGATGTACTCGCCGCGCTTGTACATCCAGTACCATGTATAGATTCCGCAGGTGACTATAGAGAGCAGGAGCGCCGTTCCGCCCGAAGAGGGGTTGGGGTCGGTCGCAAAGTGGTTAGTGTCCTCGGTGAGGGCGTACATCCAGTAAAGCCCGTAGATACCGCAGGTGACGACCGAAAGGATTATCGCCGTAACGATGTTCCTCTCCTGAATGCCCGAAACATTGCCCATAGGAGCGCCGTAGCCCATGCCGCCGTATTGCTGCTGTCCTCCGTACTGCTGACCGCCGTACTGCTGCTGTCCCTGATCTGCGCCTGCGTTAGGGTCAAACGAACCGTTGATACCGTAGGAGCTGTTGAGCCTGTCATAATCGTAACCGGGCTGACCGCTCGGAGTGCCGAAGTTGGGCTGTCCCGACTGTGCGCCGTTAGCGTCCGAGTTCTGATCGCCCATCGAGGGGTCGGGTACGGGGGGCATTGAGCCGTCTACCGTAGGCTTGCCGAGATCGACCTTTCCGGAATCCTCCAACGGAGAGCCGCAAACCGTACAGAACTTCATACCGTCCTGCATCTGTGCTCCGCAATTCTTACATACCATTTTATCATCTTCCTTTCTGTATTTTCTGTAAAAATGATGAACAAAATTTTATATTGCTATTATATCACAGCCGCCGCATTTTGTCAAGTATCATCGAAAAATTTATGCGTTCATAAAACCCCGTCATCGGTAACGGGTGGGTCGTTTTTTTCGAGGGACACCTTCCCGTCCGTGAGCGCGGGGAGCTCCTCCTCGGACAGTGGTTTCGGTTCCACCTCAAAATCGCCCTCGAAGCCCTCGTCTATGAGCTCTATCTCGTCGCGGCGCTTCATGGTGAGCCCGCTCTCGGAGCGGAACTTGCCCTTGTATTCGGGGTCTATCTCGTCAAATTCGGGCTGAGGTGCGCCGTCATGCAGATCCTCGCCGATGAGCTTGTCGCTGTAATCCTCCTCGGTGTCATCGAATTCTCCGCGGTTTATCTTCGAGGGGTCGATGTACTTTTTCGGGAGCGCCTGCATGAGCTCGTCCATTGAATTTGCCTTCTTCTCCTGTTCGAGCTTCATTCGCCGCTTCATCTCGATATTATTCTCGGAAAACTTCTGCGCCTCCGCCTCGCGCTTCCTTTCAAGCTCCACGCTCTCGGGGAAGGGATAATCGGGGAGCGCCTTGATGAAATTGATCTGCTGATTTATGGGCAGGAGCATGAGCGCCGCAAAATAGTAATATACCGCCATCGCAAGATTGAGGGGGTTGAGTATTCCGAACAGCGCCTTGACCGCCGTGAATGCCGCCATAAGCACCGCCGCCGAGTAGTTGAATTTCCGCTCGGTCTTTTCGTATGGCAGAAAAAGTACCATCGCCGCCGTGAATATCCAGTCGAAGATACCGAAACTCGATATGTCGAACCGCAGTTTGTGGGAGCTCATGACTTGCGGGTAAGTCCCCCAGCCCGAGAGCGAAAGCAGGAGTATCGCGGCAACTGACACGAACACGGGTATCGAGAACCACATTTTCTGCCTGAAGCGCAGCCTTTTCAGATAGTCCCTGAGCTGTGCGAAGCTCATGTATTTGTACGCCTGTTCTATGTCCATTTGCCGCCCCCTCATGCTAATAAGGGGCAGGATACTCTGCCCCCGAATATGCTTTTTTGTTGCCTGTATCAGACCTCTGCGATGACCTCTACCTCAACAAGAACGTTCTTGGGAAGCGTCTTTACCGCAACGCAGGAGCGTGCGGGCTTGGAGGTGAAGTAGCTGCCGTAAATGCCGTTGAAAGCCGCGAAGTCGTTCATATCCGCGAGGAAGCATACGGTCTTTACCGCCTTGTCGAGGGAGCTTCCCGCCGCTTCGAGGAGCGCCGCCAGGTTCTTGCATACCTGCTCGGTCTGACCCTCTATGGTGTCCGCCTCAACATTTCCCGTTGCGGGGTCGATAGCTATCTGACCCGAAGTGAATACCAGTCCGCCGACTACCTTAGCCTGCGAATAAGGACCTATTGCGTCGGGTGCGTTCTTTGTGTAAATAGTTTCTGCCATTTTAAATCTCTCCCTGCTGTATTTGTTGATTCCGAATTTCGGATCCGTTTCACCTTTCTACTATGCGGAAGCCGCCCGCGGTGAGGGCTTCGCGTATCTCCTTGATGTGAGCGAAATCTCTCGTTTCGAGGACTATGCGGAGTATGCAGTCGGTGATGTCGCTGTCCTCGCTGGCACGCTCGTGATGTACCGATACAACGTTGCCGCCCAGCTTTGCGATGATGGTCGAAACGCCCACCAGCTGTCCCGGCTTGTCCTCGAGCTGTATCGCAAGAGTGTCCGACCTGCCCGATTTGAGCAAGCCCCTCTTGATAACGCGGCTCAGGATCGTAACGTCGATGTTCCCGCCCGAAACAAGGCATACGACCTTCTTGCCCTTTACGGGGACTTTCCCGAACATGACAGCCGCCACCGATACGGCGCCTGCGCCCTCGGCGATCAGCTTGTGCTGCTCGATGAGCGCCAGTATCGCCGAGGATACCTCATCGTCGGTAACGGTCACGATATCGTCAACGTACTTTCTGCAATACTCGAAGGTGTTCTCGCCCGGCTCTTTGACCTTTATGCCGTCGGCTATGGTCGATACCGAATCAAGACATTCTATCTTGCCGTCAGCCAGGGACTTCACCATAGAGGGAGCGCCCGCCGCCTGAACGCCGTAGACTTTTACGTTCGGAGCGAGGGATTTCAGCGCGAAAGCCACGCCCGAGATAAGTCCGCCGCCGCCCACGGGAACAACCACCGCGTCAAGGTCGGGGAGCTGGTCTAAAAGCTCAAGACCGATAGTCCCCTGTCCCGCGATGACGTTCTCATCGTCGAAGGGGTGAATGAAGGTGTAGTCGTTCTCGTCGCGGAGCTGTAAAGCCTTGTTGTATGCGTCATCGTAAACGCCCGGCACAAGGCATATCTCCGCGCCGTAGCTCTTGGTAGCCTCGACCTTTGAGATTGGGGCGCCGTCGGGCAGGCAGATGACAGCCTTGATACCGTTCTTCTGCGCCGCGAGCGCCACGCCCTGCGCGTGATTACCCGCCGAACAGGCGATAACTCCGCGGGCCTTCTCCTCGTCGGAGAGCTGAGATATCTTATAGTATGCGCCGCGCACCTTGAAAGAACCCGTCACCTGAAGATTCTCGGGCTTCAGATACACCTCCGCGTCGGGGCAGATATGCTTTGCCCTTATGCACTGCGTAGGGTGCAGGACTTCTTTCAGAACGTGCGAAGCCTTATAGACCTGATCTAATGTGAGCATTACGATCACCTTTGCCTTTCATATCAATTAACATACATTTTAATTTTACTCCCACAGCGGCGTATTGTCAATAGATATTTTATGAATAATATTAGGGTTCCGGGACGAACGACCCGTTAGTCCCGATCGGGGATCAATGCTTGACAAGCCCCGCGATATGTGGTATCATAAAAACGTAAGCTCCGATAAAGAGCAAGTTAAAACGGGAGGAAGATCGTCAACATGGAAATGCCCCGCAGATTCGTAGCCGAGATCAAGCTCGGAGGTAATGTTTACAGAGTCAAGGATAACTACGAGTGCGAATACTTTTCCGCTCGGCTGACACATAAAAAAGACCGCGTGAGCCTTGAGATCGCTCCCGCAGATGAGATGATATTCGAGGATATACGTCTGACCGCCGAGCTGGCGGCGGGCTTCGACGACAGAGTTTTCATGAACGGCTATCAGTCCCGCACCGAGAGCTGCGAGCTTCGGGCGGGGGACAAGATGCATTGCCCCAAGAAAAAAGCCTTCCCTATGCTCGAAAAGCTCTCCCTCGACAGAACGGGCGACTACGGCTTTGTGGATTACCTCCACACCCACGGCGACCTGCACGGCTTCTCCTACTGCTATATCCGCAAGGACGGCGAATACCTTCTCATAGGCTCGCTTTCGGAGCGCAACGGCTTCACCGTCATCAGCCTTTCGGCAGGCACAGAGATGCTCACCATGCGTCTCGACTGCGAGGGGGCTGTCTACAGGGACAAGTTCACCGCCCTCGATATCGCCATTCTCACGGGGGGCGAGGACGAGGTGTTCGACCGCTATTTCGAGATGATGAAATGCAGAAAGCCCGATGTACTGCCCCTCACCTGCCGCACCACATCGTACAGCTTCGGCAATGATATAGGAGAATACTGTATCCTCCGCGAGATAGAGGACATTCGCCGCAGCAGCGTCGCCGCCCCCGACCTTTACCGCATAGGCGCGGGCTGGCAGACCGAAGCAGGCTGTACCGCCGTACCCGATCTGCGAAAATTCCCCGAGGGAATGAGACCTATTTCCGACGCTATACACGAAGCGGGAATGCTTTCGGGTATCCGCTTCACACCGTTCGTATGTTCCGCATATCCGGAAGTGTACAAAGATCATGCAAATTGGCTGCTGCGTGACAAAAACGGCGACCCCGTCCCAGCGGACGCCGATACATACGCGCTGGACTTTTGCTGTCCCGAGTTCAAAGAACATATCCGCTCACAGATAGATACCATACTTAACGATTGGGGCTTCGATATGATAGAGTTCGATCTGCTGTACGCGGTCTGTGAGCTTCCGCACGAGGGGCGCTCGCGCGGTCAGCTCATGTGCGAAGCTATGGACTTCCTGCGGGAGTGTATGGGCGACAAGCTGCTGCTCGCGGCAGGGGTGCCGCTCATGCCCGCCTTCGGGATCGCAGACTACTGCCGAGTGAGCTGCGACATAAGAAAAGAATGGGATTTCCGCCGCGACAAGAAGCGCAACAGCCGCGAACAGCCCTCGGTCAGAAACGCCATGCTCGGGAACATCTTCCGCAGACAGCTGAACGGGCGTGCATTCCTGAACGACCCCGGAGACTTCCTGCTAAGCGAGGAGAGCAATTCCCTGCTCCACTGCCAGCGGCAGTCGCTGGCGTTCATAGACCACCTCTGCGGCAGTCTTTACAGCACCTCCGACAACGAGAACGACTGCACTCCCCGCGCAAGGAAGATACTTTCAACCGCCCGCAGGCTGACCTCCGCGAAGCTAATCTCGGCAGAGGTCATCGGCTCTGCTGTGGAGCTGACCATAGAGCTGAACGGCGCCCGCAGGACCGTCCGTCTGTGCGGGAACGGCAAGCTGACGGACTGACATCGGACATAAATAGTTTCCGAGGAAGTCTAATATATATACAGCAACCCGGCTTTTATAGCAATCCAAGAAAATAGCAGCATAAAGATTTCGAGAGAAAATTTCACAGTGCAAGGAAAGCGACCGCAGCCGTGGGTACAAGCACAGCTTGTACAGCGCACCGCAAGGGAGTTTGACGCAGCAATGTGGAATTTTATCCGAAAGATTTGTGCTGCTATTTTCTTGGATTGCTATTGACCTGTCCGCTGATGATCGGATATTTTCTGCGCTGATAAACACCCGAGATGTGACCGTTTCGTTATGTTTCCTGTCTTTATAAGTAAAAGGAGGTCACGGCTATGCAGGACGAGGAGATCATTGAGCTTTATTTCGCACGCTCCGAAAGGGCTGTCGCCGAAACAAGCAGGAAATACGGCGGCTACTGCAATTCCATAGCGAATAACATTCTTCACGACAGGGAAAGCTCGGAGGAGATCGTGAATGACGGCTATTATAAGGTGTGGGATACGGTGCCGCCCACTCGGCCGCGCAGCCTTAAAGCATATCTCGGCAGGATAGTACGGAATCTTGCTCTGGGTCTTTATGAGAAACTATCTGCCGAAAAGCGCGGCAGGGGAGAGATGCAGCTTGTACTTGAGGAATTTGCGGAGGTGATACCCTCGGAAAACAGCCCCGAACAATACACGGAACAGAGGATATTGGAGCAGATGCTTGACTGCTTCCTCGGAACGCTCGATGAAGTAACGCGCAGGGTCTTTGTGCGGCGTTACTGGTATATGAGCAGCGTGAAAGAGATAGCACACACCTACAGGCTCAGCGAGAGCGCTGTAAAGATGAAACTGAAACGTACCCGTGACAGGCTGCGGGAATATCTTATCGGGGAGGGATACGGTAATGAATGAAATGGAACTGCTGCGTGTATTCGGGGGCATAAGTGACAGGTATATCCTCGAAGCGGACGTGAAAAAAAGAAGGAGGACAAACAAACGGATAATTGCAATACTGATAGCGGCAGCTTTGGTGCTGATGTGTGCGATAGGTGCAGGAGCGTATTTCGCTGACAGGGTCGGTCTGCTCAACGGTCTGAAATGGTATTTTTCCGACACGGAAAATTTGACCGAGGGTGAGATAAAAGCCCTTGACGAGATGACGTCTTATAAAGGTGAGTTCAGGGAAAACACTTTCAAAAAAGCAGAGGTCACATTCTCGGGGACTATATTTGCCGACAATGAATATACGGCGGTATTCACTCTGCGAAAAACCGATGGTACACCGTTCACAGCCCCCGAGGGCTATGTTTGGCGGACGGGCTTTGCCGATGTGGGGCTCGATCTTTTTTTCCTTGACCACACAAGTAAAAGCTATGTCATTACACCTCAGTGCTTCATCAACGGGGACGGAAGTCTATCGGTGGCTGTTCATTCAAACGGATTTTTTCAGCCGCAGTTTAGGAAATATATAGTGGGCTTTACGAACCTGTATTGCGTTCCCGAGGATCATACCGTCAGCTCTGAAGAAAGCACCGAACGGCAGGAGCTTGCATATGAAGCGTTGAACGCCTACTGTTCCGAAGATAAAGAGCAAAACAGGCAGTACGAACAGAAGCGTGACAAATACTTCGCGTATTCCGAGAAGATATCATATGAAAGCGTTATAGGCGAGGTAAGATATCTGACAGACCTCTCGGATATCCCGGACAGCACACTGCACTTTGATACAGAATTGGAGGGACAGACCGCAGAAGTGCGTATAAGTCCGATCGGCATAGACCTTGCTTTGGAAGGCTTCGGAGAGCGTATGAGATACAAGGACGAAAGCTCTCTGCCGATAACGATAGTTTACAAGGACGGCACCTCCTTTGGAGCAAAGCGGACATATTTTATGTCGGACGGGAATGAGGATAGATACTCATGCAGTATCGGTTTCTATCCTGACAGACCGATAGACTTCGCACAGACAGATCATATCACGATCGGAAATACCGACCTTCGGATAAGCTGAAACGGCACCGCACAAAGCATTCGGACTGACTTTGTGCGGTGCCGCATTGTTTTGTTACGAATAAAGAATTTATCGCCCTGCAAGGGAGCTTGACGACGAGTGATGAGCCGTCAGTGCCGAGATTTGTCTGCTGTTCTTTTAGGGATTAGTATTAGGGCTCTCGGGCTGCGGAAGCTCCGACAGCGGTTCGGGCTCGGCTGCGGGTGACACGAGTGCCGCGGGTGCCGAGGCGGGCACTTCGGAGAAGAAATCGGACGACGGTTCGGCAGGCGGGAGCGTGACCGTCTGGATGCCCGAGGAGATAGTTGACTTCACACAGACCAAGCTCGACGAATGGGCTTCTACCACCGAATGGGCAGGCAAGTACACCATCACCGTATCGGCTATGGGCGAGGGCGAGGCTGCCACACAGCTCCTCACCGACGTCGAAGCGGGCGCGGACGTTTACGGCTTCGCACAGGATCAGCTCGCAAGGCTCGTTGCGGCAGGTGCGCTCTCCGCTCCCGGCGGCGTGTTCCTCGACAACGTTACCAACAACAACGACAGCGGTTCGATAGCGGCGGCTACTCTCGACAGCAAGGTATACGCCTATCCCGAGACCTCCGACAACGGCTTCTTCCTATATTACGACAAGTCCGTAGTCACCGACCCCTCGACCCTCGAAGGCATACTCGACCAGTGCGCGGCGGGAGGCAAGCAGTTCTATATGGATATACAGTCGGGCTGGTACAACGTGGCGTTCTTCTTCGCAACGGGCGCACAGTGTTACTATGACTACGACACCGAGGGCGCGGTAACGGGCGCTACCTGCGATTACAGCGGTGCGGCAGGCTTGAAGGCTCTGAAAGCTATGCGCGATATGGCGGCTAACAAAGCGTTCTCACAATCCACAGAAGCGGACGCGGCGCTCTTCGACCCCAACGGCGGTACGGCGGGAGCTATAGTTTCGGGCACATGGGACAGCTCGACCGTTTCGGAGCTGTTGGGCGACAATTACGGCGCCTGCAAGCTGCCGACCTTCACCGTTGACGGAGAGACCTTCCAGATGAGCGGCTTCGGCGGCTTCAAGCTCGTGGGCGTAAAGCCTCAGACCGATTCCGACAAGCTGACCTTCTGTCACGCCATCGCCGACTACCTCACGGGCGAGGAAGTACAGCTTGCGAGATTTGAAGCCAACGGCTGGGGACCCTCCAACAAGAACGCCCAGCAGAACGACAAGGTAAAATCCGACATTGCTCTCGCTGCCGTAGCCGATCAGCTCCAGTATTGCGAAGCTCAGGGTCAGTACCCCAACGCCTACTGGGATCTCACGAAGGCATTCGGCACCGACATCAACAGCGGCAAGTACAAGGACGCCTCCGATGAAGAACTCACCGCAGGACTCAAAGACCTTGAGGACGCTATCAAAGCAGCGAAATGATCTTAATTATTGCATAATAGATCTCCTTGAAAAGCAGCCGCGGCGGGGAAGGCAAACGCCGCCTGCCGCGGCAAACTGCTTTTCGGCGAGAAGGACGGAAGCGCGTTTGGTTCCGTCTTTGTCACGGGAAAGCAGCAACATCAGGTATCACGAAAGGAACGGAAGTGCTATGACAAGACTTGACGAACTCGATTATCTGGGCTTGCCGCCCGCGAAACAAAGGCTTTACAATATCAAGGTCTTCTTCGCCGACCTGCCGAAAAAGTGCGGCTCGGCTCTGAAAAAGATACCCTCCGCCATAGGACACGGCTTCGCCGGGATAGGGGGCTTCTTCAAAGACATCGGACACACCTTCGCGGACGGCGATGTGAAAACGAAACTCTCGTTCTTCATAATGGGCTTCGGACAGTTCTTCCGCAGGCAGATAGGCAGGGGCATCATCTTCCTTATCATGGAAGCGGTGTTCATAGTGTTCATGGCGATGTTCGGCTTCGGGTACTTAGCCGACATGAGGAACCTCGGAACGGTCGCGGTGGAAAAGACCCTCAACGACTACGGGCTCGAGGTCACGGTCTACAAGGACAACAGCCTGAAAATACTGCTCTACGGCGTGCTGACCATATTCTTCGTGGTGGGCTTCCTCTGGACGTGGTACCTGAACATAAAGCAGAACTACACCGCCCAGAAGCTCATAGAGGAGGGCATACGCCCCAAGGCTTTCAAGGACGACCTGAAATCGCTGGGTGACGAGCAGTATTACAAGACCCTTCTCGCGGTGCCGCTTCTCGGCATAACGGTGTTCACGGTGATACCCATATTCTTCATGATACTGGTGGCGTTCACCAACTACGACTACGCCCACCTCCCGCCCGAGAGCCTGTTCTCGTGGGTGGGCTTCGAGAACTTCCAAACCATACTCACCACCGATATCTCGGGCTCGGGCAAGTTCGCCTATACCTTCCGCGAGATACTCATATGGACGCTCATATGGGCGCTGGTGGCGACCTTCTCGAACTACTTCCTCGGAATGTTCGTGGCTATCTGCATAAACCGCAAGGGCATAAAGTTCAAGAAGGTATTCAGAACGATACTCGTCATGACCATAGCCGTACCGCAGTTCGTTTCCCTGCTGCTCGTATCGAAGATGTTCGCGAATGAGGGCATAGTCAACAGCATACTCTTAAAGCTCGGGGCGATAACCGAGAACATCGGCTGGATGACCACCCCAACTATGGCTAAGATAATGGTTCTCGTGATAAACCTCTGGGTCGGCATACCCTACCTCATGCTTATAACCACGGGCGTGCTTATGAATATTCCCGCCGACCTCTACGAGAGCGCGAAAATAGACGGCGCTTCGGGGATAAAGCAGTTCACGAAGATAACCCTGCCCTATATGCTTTTCGTGACGGGACCCTACCTGCTCACGAGCTTCACGGCTAATATCAACAACTTCAACGTCATCTATCTTCTGACGGCGGGTGCGCCCAAGACGATGGAATACGACGGCGGCGCAGGCAAGACAGACCTGCTCATAACGTGGCTCTACACCCTGACCATAACCAACAACGACTACAAGATGGCGGCGGTCATCGGTATACTCGTGTTCCTCGTTATCGCCGTTATATCGCTCGTGGTGTATAATGTGTCTCCCGCAATGAAAAATGAGGAGGATTTCCAGTGATGGCAGAAAACAATACCTCTGATGTAAAATACCGCAGCAAGTCGGGGCGTGAGAGATTCACGCGGACTATGATATACATATTCCTGACGCTGCTGTGCGTCATATGGCTGATACCGTTCTTTTATCTTGTGTTCCAGGCTTTCCGCGGGGAATCGCAGAACATGGTCACATACGTTATCCCGAAGCAGTGGTCGATGAACAATTTCCGAATACTGTTCAACGAAACTAACTTCCTGCACTGGTACAAGAACACGCTCATCATCGCGCTGTTCAATGCGGTGCTTCAAACGGTGATAGTGCTGAGCGTTGCCTACGCGCTTTCGAGAATGCGCTTCAAGGGCAGAAAGCTGCTCATGAACGTAATGCTCGTCCTCGGAATGTTCCCGGGATTCCTCTCGATGATAGCTACCTACTTCCTGCTCAAACTCGTGGGACTTACGAGCGAGAACAGCGTGCCGGGTCTTATCCTCGTTTACGCCGCAAGCTCGGGCATGGGCTACTACATCGCAAAGGGCTTCTTCGACACTATCCCCCGCTCTCTCGACGAGGCGGCGCGTATAGACGGCGCTTCGAGGAGCCGCGTATTCTTCCGCATAATAATGCCGATGGCGAAGCCCATAATTATCTACACTATAATGATGGCATTCATAGCCCCCTGGGGAGATTTCATGTACGCCTCGCTGATAACCTTCGGGCATGAGGAGGCTTACAACGTCGCGGTGGGCTTGTACAAGTGGCTCGACAAGGAGCATATCAACAACTACTTCACGGTATTCTGCGCGGGCGGACTTTTCGTGTCCGTACCCGTAACGGTGCTGTTCATGGCGCTGCAAAGATACTACGTCGAGGGCGTAACAGGCGGAGCCGTAAAGGGCTGATACACATAGGAGGAATTCTAAATGGCTGATGTAAAGCTGACGAATATAAAGAAGCAGTACGATAACGGCTTTGTCGCCGTGCATGACTTCAATCTGGAGATAAAGCACGAGGAGTTCATCGTGCTGGTAGGACCCTCGGGCTGCGGGAAGTCCACTACCCTCCGCATGATAGCGGGGCTCGAGGACATCTCGGGCGGCACTCTCGAGATCGACGGCAACGTGGTCAACGATATGGAACCCAAAGACAGGGATATCGCGATGGTGTTCCAGAACTACGCCCTCTATCCCCACATGAGCGTCTACGAGAACATCGCCTTCGGGCTCAGGCTCCGCAAGGTGCCGAACAAGGAGATACATCAGAAGGTGCTTGAAGCCGCGGAGATACTGGGCATAACGGAGCTTCTCGGGCGCAAGCCCAAGCAGCTCTCGGGCGGTCAGCGACAGCGCGTGGCGATAGGCAGAGCCATAGTCCGCGTGCCGAAGGTGTTCCTCATGGACGAGCCGCTCTCCAACCTCGACGCGAAGCTCCGCAATCAGATGCGTGCGGAGATAATACTCCTCCGCGAGAAGATACGCACGACTTTCGTGTACGTTACCCACGACCAGACCGAAGCCATGACGCTGGGCGACCGTATCGTGATAATGAAGGACGGCTATGTTATGCAGGTCGGCACCCCGCAGGAGCTTTTCAACCACCCCGCAAACCTGTTCGTGGCGGGCTTTATCGGAACGCCGCAGATGAACTTCTTTGACGCGGAGCTGAAAAAGCATGGTAACGGATATACCGCCAAGATAGATGATGCAGTGATAAACGTCCCCGAGTACATCTGCACGGCTCTCGACGAGCGGGGGGAAGTGCCGAAAAATGTCAAGCTGGGCATACGTCCTGAGAATCTTATGATAGTGCCGAACGATACGCCGAATTCGATAATCGCTTCGGTGCGGGTCAATGAGATGATGGGCAGCGAGATACATATACACGCGGATTTCAACGGCGACCCCTCGAAGAAGATAATCGCCCGCGTACAGATCGCCGACATGACCGACGAGGAACAGCGGGAGCTTTTAGGGAGCAGCACGCTCAATTTCGTGTTCCGCGAGAGGACGATAAATCTTTTCGACCCCGAGGACGGAAGGAACCTCGCCGTCAGGGACGCAGTGGCTGTGCCGAAGTAGCAGGTCAACTGTACAAATAAACAGACAGTCACAGACAAGCAATACGCGCCCTTACATCAGATCGCGGTGAGAGGCGCGGGTACAGTCACACGCGAGCCGTGAGGAACGGATAGCAGTCAAGCGCAAGCCTTTGCAGGGCGGAGCAGCCGGGCTGCGTTGGTGCAGCCCCCGCCATTCGCAGTAAAGCTCACGCAGGAACAACCTGACGGGCGTTACGTTATTGGAGGTCGGGGCAAGCCCCGACCCTACACAGATCGCCAATTCAGAGAGGGACAGTCACGCACACGCCGTAAAGCACGAACAATAATGCTCACGCGCGCTTTTGCAAACTGCGGAAAATGCGTGGAAAGTAGAAGCAATCAGCTTGCCGCGCTGTGTCATAAGCGAGGGGGCGGTACGAACAAGTTCGTACTGGGGTAAGCTGATGTCTGAGGAGAAGAGAAGGGTGCAGCTGGACGATATCGCCGCTGCGCTCGGCATATCAAAAACAACGGTGTCACGGGCGCTGTCGGGTAAGGGCAGGATAGGTGCGGAGACAAGGGAAAGGGTCATCGCCTGCGCTAAGGAGATGAATTATGTCGCTCCCGCTCCCTCCCTTGTGACCGCCGCGGAAACGAACGGAGTGACGCATAATATCGGGGTGGTCATACCTATGGACAGCAAGGGTACGGAAGCGCCCTTCTTTCAGACCTGCATGGCGGGGATAACGAAGTGCTGCGCCGTGAGAGGGTACGACACGCTCATGATAGGCGCGGAGGAAAACGATATCTCGCACTTAAAGCGGGTCATAAGTCAGCGTAAGGTCGATGGGATAATCATAACAAGGACGCTGGCGGACGGGAGCATGGAGAAAATGCTACGTGAGGCAGAGATACCCTTCGTGGCGATAGGCAGGAGCGCGGACGAGAGCGCCGTTACGGTGGACAGCGCCCATACAGAAGGGTGCTGCGAGCTGACTTCTTATCTGATGATGAACAACCCTCCCGAACGGATAGGACTGCTCCTCGGTAAGATGGATCAGACAGTCAACAAGAGCCGCCTTGCGGGCTTTGAACAGGCTTTCGCAAACGCGGGACTCACACCGAACGCAGATCTGACCGTCACGGGGCTGGGCTCGGAGATACTCATACAGCGTGCGGTGTCGGAGCTTCTTCGCAGGGGGTGCGGGTGTATCATCTGCGGCGACGATGTGCTGTGTATGCAGCTCGTGACGGTGCTGAGCTCGATGGGAACGGCAATCCCGCGGGACGTCAAGGTGGCTTCGTTCTACGGGAACGACTACCTCGATATGTACTCCCCGCCCATAACCTCGCTGAAATTCGGCGCCGCCGACCTCGGCATGACCGCCGCCGACCAGATAATGAATATGCTCGACCGGGGGAGCGCGGGACACCCGACCATTCTCGGCTTCGAGATGCTCATACGAAAATCTACCATGTGATATTTGATGCGAAAGAGCTTGTTCGAAAAAACGGTCAGGCTCTTTATTTGAGATATGAATAATGACAAATGAGAGGAGCAGCTTATGGAAAAAAGACTGTTTTGCGATAAATGGGAATTCGCCGAATGCCCCCTCGGGACGGAGTATGACAGCGCGGAGGGCTGGCAGGCTGTCGATATCCCACATGACTGGCTCATAAGCGATACACGGGCGCTCTACCGCGATTCGACGGGCTGGTACAGACGGACGCTCCGACACACAGACGACGGCTTGCGGACGGCTCTGCGCTTCGACGGGGTGTATATGGATTGCAGTCTGTACGTGAACGGAGTTCGCGCGGGCGAGTGGAAGAACGGCTACACGAGCTTTCAGTTCGACATAAGCGAACTCCTGCGGGAAGGCGACAACTTCATCGTCCTGCGGGCAGACCACCGCTCGCCTAATTCGAGGTGGTATTCGGGGGCGGGTATCTACAGGAACGTGTGGCTCTGCCGATATCCCGATATCCATATCCTGCCCGACGGAGTGTATATCTCCGCCGATACTAAGGGCAGAGTAACAGTCACGACCGAAGCCGAGCGCCCCGAGAACGCCGATGTGAACGGGCTTACGGTACACAGCGCGGTGTATGACGACGGGAGGCTCCTTGCCGAAACGGAGTATTACCTGACCGCCGCCGACAAGAGCCTTATCCCCCCGCACCTCCGCCGCGAGGGCTGCAAATACTCGGTGAACACTCAGGTGATGAACGTCCCCGACCCCGTGTTATGGGACATCACCGCCCCTAAGCTCTACACCTGCAAGACGGAGCTGAAACAGAACGGAGAGGTCATAGACAGCGCGGAAGTACGCTTCGGGTTAAGAAGTGCCGAGTTCACTCCCGACAAGGGATTTCTGCTTAACGGCAAGCGCGTGAAGCTGCACGGCTGCTGCGAGCACCACGACCTCGGAGCGCTTGGCGCTGCGGTGAACAGGGCAGCTCTTGCCCGCAAGCTAAAAAAACTGCGCTCTATGGGCGTGAACGCCGTGCGCACCACCCACAATCCCCCCGCTCCCGAGCTTATGGAGCTTGCGGACGAGATGGGGTTCCTCGTGCTCTCGGAATTTACCGACGTGTGGGAGATATCCAAGACCGAGTACGATTACGCTCGGTTCTCAAAGGAATGGCGGGAGAGAGACATCGCTCAGTGGGTGCGCCGCGACAGGAACAGTCCCTCGCTCATCGGGTGGAGCATAGGAAACGAGATACCCGATACCGCAGCCGATGCCCACGGTCAGGAGATAACCTCGCTCATAGCTGCGCTTGTCCGCAGGAGCGACCCCCGCGGCAATGCGGTCGTCACCATAGGCTCGAATCAGATGCGCACCGAGAACGGCAGGAAGTGCGCGGATATACTTAAAGTCGCGGGTTACAACTACTCCGAGGAGCTGTATGAGAGCCACCATGCCGCCCACCCCGACTGGTGCATTTACGGGAGCGAAACCTCCTCGATACTTTCGAGCAGGGGCGTCTATCACTTCCCTCTTTCCCAGCAGATACTTTCGGAAGAGGACTGCCATTGTTCCTCCCTCGGCAACAGCCGCCCCATATGGGCTGCAAGGAACCATGAATACTGCATACTCCCCGACCGCGACCTAGACTTCTGCGCGGGGCAGTTCATATGGTCGGGATTCGATTACATAGGCGAAACATATCCTTACGATACCAACAAGAACTGCTGCTACGGTCAGTTCGATACCGCGGGCTTTGAGAAGGACGGAGCGTTTGTTTTCCGAAGCGTGTGGACGGACTGCAAGTCCGCGCCTATGGTGCATATCTTTCCTCACTGGAGCTTTAACGAGGGTGAACTTATCGACGTGAGGGTCGCTTCAAATACTCCCCTTGTAAAGCTGTATCTGAACGGCACGCTTGTGAAGGAACAGCGCTTCGACCGTGCTCACGGCAGGGAGATACTTCTTGACGCGAGGATACCTTTCGTGAAGGGAGAGCTTCTTGCGGTGGGCTGTGACGAGGACGGCAGGGAGCTTGCGCGGGACGTTAAACGCTCCTTCGGCGATACCGCGTACCTTGAAGCACTTCCCGACAAGACTGTGATGAGAGCCGACGGCAGAGATATGATCTTCATTGAAGCCGCCGCATACGATAAGGACGGCAATTTCGCTGCCGACGCCAACGACCGCGTGACCGTCACGGTCGGCGGAGCGGCGCGGCTCGCAGGGCTTGACAACGGCGACCCCTCTGACCTTGACAGGCATTCTGACACATCGCGCAGGCTGTTCTCGGGGCGGCTGCTCATCATGCTCATGGCGCGTGACAGGGCGGGGGAGATCACCGTGACGCTCTCCTCCCCCAACACCCGGGACGTCACCATACATTTACGAGCCGAGAGCGCCGATGTCCCCGATGGGATATCATTCATGCGTGAGAACGTAACGTGCGGCGGGAACACGGAAGAGATACCCGTCAGAAAAATAGAGCTTTCGGGCGAAAGGCGTTTCTCCCCCGACCGCAGGCAGATACGCATTGACGCGAGGCTCTTCCCCGCAAACGCCACGTACCGCGATATTGAATACAGGCTCACGAGCGTGAACGGCATACCCTCCCAAAACGCCCTCATCACCGAGAGCGGCAGCGGCGGCGTGACTGTAGAAGCGCTTGGGGACGGCGAGATATACCTCCGTGCGCTTTGCAGGAACGGCAGGGAAAACGGGGGCGTGATGTCCGTCATGCGGCTCGAATGCGAGGGGCTGGGAAGTCCCTTCCGCGACCCGTATGAACTCATCGAAGCGGGCACGTTCGAGCTTTCGGGCGGTGACGTTTTGAACGGCATAGACCACGGAGTACGCTTCATCGGGAGCGGTTATTTCGGCATAAAGAACATAGACTTTGGCGCCCTCGGAAGCGACCGTATCACCCTGCCGGTCTTTGCGGACACTCACGATACTGTCAGGCTGAAAGTATACGACGGCACCCCCGACGAGGGTGAGCTCATAGGCGTACTCGAATACCGCAAATCCCCGAAATGGCTGGAATATCAGCCCGAGACCTACACGCTGACAAAACGGCTCTGCGGTGTGCATACCGTAAGTATCGAGTCGGAGGACAAGCTCGATGTTGGCGGTATCGTGTTCGTGAAAACGAGAAAAGAAAGCTCCGAGCTTCCCGCCTCACTCTGCGAGAGTGTCCGCGGTGACAGCTTCCTACGTGACGGGAATACGATAACCGATATCGGCAACAACGTCATCATCGACTTCGGCGAGTTCAACTTCGGCAGTGAAAGTCCAACAGCTGTCGTGATAAACGGCAGGTCGGAGATCGCGCGAAACAGCATTGAGCTAATGTTCGAGGGCGGCACCGAAAAGCGCGTCATCTGCGAATTTGCGGGAGCCGATGACTACACCGAAAGGCGTTTCCCCCTTGAAGGCATAAGCGGAAAGGTAAACGTTTCGCTGGTGTTCCTGCCCGGCTGCCGCTTCGACCTCGGGTCGATACGGTTTGTGAGCGAATAAAACCACAATGCACCGTCCCCGTGCAAAACGGGAGCGGTGCATTTTCGTCAGGGTATCAGCCTGTCATTTATCGAATGAGGGATTAAAGGCGTAGAAGTTCCTGGAATCGAGCATATCCTGGATCTTCCGCAAGCCCTCGCCGAACCTCTGATAATGCACTATCTCGCGTTCGCGGAGGAACTTGATAGGGTCGCGGACGTCGGGATCGTCGGCAAGCCGAAGGATATTATCGTAGGTAAGCCGCGCCTTCTGTTCGGCGGCGAGATCCTCATGCAGGTCGGCAAGCGGGTCGCCCGTGGACTGGATATAATCCGCAGTAAATGCCGGACCCGAAGCGGCGGCGGGGTAGATACCCGTAGTATGATCGACAAAATAAGCGTCAAACCCCGACTCCTTGATCTCCTTCATCGAAAGCCCGCGGGTGAGCTGGTAAAGAATAGCCGATACCATCTCCATGTGACCCAGTTCTTCGGTGCCTATATCCGTCAGTATCCCCTGTACCTCGCGGCAGGGAGCGGCGTAGCGCTGGTTGAGATAGCGCATAGCCGCGCCGACCTCTCCGTCCGGTCCGCCCAACCCCAAAAAGATATACCCCAAACCCGCACTAAAAATCGCCCTTATAGACTATCTCTATCACCTTTTTCGGCTTGACGAAAACTATGCGCTCTACCAGTGAGCGGAGGACTTCGTTTTTGGTGGTCTCGCTCACATCGGGGGAAGCAAGAGTGTCCAGCCCGAGACGTATCCTCGCGCGGACTGCCTGCTGTCTCTCCTCGGAGGTCAGGACATGAGCAGGCTTCGCGGCTTCCGCTTCGGCTCTGATCTCGTCAATGCGCCGCTGTATCTTCTGCTTGTTCACCCTGTACTCATCGAGGGTGTCGATACCCGCTTCGTAGGCTTCCCTGATACGCTCCAGCTTCTTGTACTCGCGCGAGAGCAGGAACTCCGTGTCGTCCTCGTGAACGTTCTCGGCGGCGGCAGTGGTCACGATCTCCACCTCGGTATCGGCACACTCCATATCCGCGCGGAGCTTGTCGAGCACCAGCCGCGTGAGGGCTTCAATGCTCACGGAATGCGAGACATTGCAGGTGCCGCGGTTGTAGTTATGGCATTGCAGGCGGTCGCGGTTGGCGGTGGCAACGAGGGTCGCACCACAATTGTCACAGCGGACTACGCCTTTAAGCATGAAATTCACGGGAGCATGACGAGCGTATTTGCCGTAGGTCTTTTTGATCTCGGCGCGGCGTTCCTGCACGGCGGCGAAGGTCTCCTCGGAGATCAGAGGCTCGTGAGCGCCGTCAACGAGGTTCACGTCCTCGTGGAAGCGGTCGTACTTATTACGCGGGTCGGTGCTGCGGCGCATTTTGCCGAGGTAGGTCTGATTGGTCAGGACGTACTCGACGGTGCGGTTCTCCCACTTCCCTCCCTTGCTCGTGGTAATGCCCTTGTGATTCAGCTCCTTAGCGATCTGACGCGCGCCCTTACCTGCGAGATAGTCGGCGTAGATCATGCGGACGATCGGCGCGGCGTTCTCATCGGGAGCGAAAATGCCGTCCTTCATCTTGTAGCCGAAAGGTGGCTGTGAGACCACACCTCCGCGGGAGAACTTCTCGTTCATGCCGCGCTTTACCTCCTCGGCGAGGTTCAGGCTGTAGTATTCGTCCATAGCCTCGATGAGCGCTTCGATGAGGATAGAGGTGTTGTCCTCGCCCAGCTGTTCCGACACGCTCACAACATCAATGCCGCACTGCTTGCGGAGCATGGATTTGTAAACGATACTGTCCTGACGGTTGCGGGCGAAACGGCTGAACTTCCAGAGCAGTATGGTGTCGAATGGCTTCGGGGTAGACTTAGCCGTGCCGATCATGCGGTTGAACTCGGGGCGTTTTGCGGCGGTGCGTCCGCTTATGCCCTCGTCAACGAAAATGAACTCTTTAGGCAGTACGAAGTCATGGTCCTTGGCGTACTTGCGAATGGCTTTGAGCTGGCTGTCGGGCGAAAACTCCACCTGATCGTCGGTGGAAACGCGGATATACGCGGCGGCAGTTTTCATGATATCATCTCCTATCTTATCATATGCCCCTCACGGTGCTGAAAATGCGCTGTGAGGGGCTTTGTGCGTTCATGGGGTAAAGTTATACCCCCTCGGCTTGAGGGGTGTCAGAGGGCTTCACAGTGCGTTTCAGCCGAGCAGTTCGGCTATTGTTATTTCAAGCGCACCGTCCCAGATACCCACGGGGATAGGCTTGTCGAAGGGGTAGAATCCGATGCGGATAGTCTCACCGAAAAGATAGACTATGGTTCTTTCCTCGGAGGGGTCGATTATCCAGTATTCGCGGACGCCGCTGTTTGCGTATAGTACGTATTTGTCCACAAGGTCGCGTTTTCTGCTGCTTTCGGACAGTATCTCGATAACGAGATCGGGAGCGCCGTTTGCCCGTTTGCCGTCGAGCTTGCTTCGGTCGCACACAACGAGCAGATCGGGCTGGACTACATTATCATCGTCAAGCACAACTTCAAAGGGCGAGATCAGTACCTTGCATTTTCCGTTGTTCTTGATGGTATGTCCGTCAAGACTTGAAAACAAGCGTCCCGCGATCGTTTGATGAAGTTCGCTGGGCGCGCCGAGCGCCACTATCTCGCCGTCTAAAAGCTCCAGCCGTTCATTGCTGAATTTGGTCACAGCAGTAAATTGCGCCGCATTCAGGCGCGGCTTTTCGTTTTCCTTTATAGCCATTGTGGTTCCTCCTTTGTTCGGGTCTGTTTGCAGTCAAATGCAAGCAGGCTTTATTTTAGCACGAATCACTTCGTGCCCTTTCCGCGCGTGACGGTCATGCTGTGCTGTCCTGCGGCGGCTCTTCCTCGCCGAAGTCTTCTCTCTCGAAGATATTCCCGAACAGTTCCTCCATTCTTATTATAATGCACTCATAAAATAAACAGCCTTGCCGAGTATGCGGACATGGTCGAGCTCCTCTCCTCTGTAAACAAAGGGCTTATATCTCGGGTTCTCGGCAACGAGCTGTAAAAGGTTATTCTCTCTGTCGTAATAGACCCGTTTGAGGGTCGCTTCGTCCTCTATGATGACTGCGGCGATATCACCGTTGTCAACTATCGGCATTTTACGGACGAACACAAGATCACCGTCAAAGATACGGGCATTTATCATGCTGTCTCCCTTTGCCCGAAGGCAGAAATCAGCGTGTATATCCATATCAGCCATTACATAGCTTTCCTTGTCCTCATCGGCGAAAACAGGCTCACCGCAGGCGATCTCTCCGAGGAGAGGAAAGCGTTTCAGCTTCACGGGCAGGATATTGTCGTAACGCTCGGAGAGCACGGAAAGGTCGTCGCAGGCGGGTCGTTCGTCCTCCCAGCCCAATAAAGAAATAGGGGAAACTTGAAGTATTTCTG
Organism: uncultured Ruminococcus sp.; assembly: GCA_902781565.1. Taxonomy (GTDB): domain Bacteria; phylum Bacillota; class Clostridia; order Oscillospirales; family Ruminococcaceae; genus YE71. The sequence continues at coordinate 50,200 of CACZJT010000005.1, read as the reverse complement.
CAATCTTTTTAATTTGACTTCTGGGAATATCTCTGCCTCCCGTTTCTATCTTATTGACAGACGAACGAGACTTATATCCGAGTTTTGAAGCAAGCTCCTCTTGCGTAAGTCCTTTATCAAGTCTCGCCTGTTTGATCTTTTCGCCTATTGTCATAGTATCACCTCCATGCAATAATTATATCATCTGTTTCCGCGAATGTCAACAATTATTTACACCTGTAAAAATAAATTGACATTGTAGACAAAAAAGACTACAAAAGTTTGTGCATTATTTTAGGTAAAAATATGTTGACATTTACGCCTACAGGGTGTATAATGTTATTGTAGACAAGTAGTCTACAAAGAACGGAGGTGATTTTTTGAACAGTCAGATACTTAGCGAAAAGATCGAGGAATGTAAACTCTCTAAAAACTCGATCGCCGAGGAACTCGGTCTTACAAGGCAAGGGTTGTATAACAAACTCAACGGTGTCAGAGAGTTTAAAGGGTCCGAAATCAAAAAGCTGATACAGCTGCTCGGACTATCCGAGCATGAACAGCAGGCTATTTTTTTTGCTGACGATGTAGGCAAAAACGCCAACGTGAGTGAAACGACCCTGTAACCAACGAAAGGAGACCCCTAACACATGAAAATCGTAATAACAGGTTCTGCAAAAGAAATCGCTGACTTTGCGTTTTTACTACAAAGTCAGCGCGAGCTGAGAAGAAAGCCTTACACGAACGAAACGGAGCTTCTTCCGGTCATTCGGAATGCTTCTTCTCGTAAGCGCGGTAAGAAGACCAAGCGCGTTTAAAGGTTTCAATGGCTTCTGTGCAGGCGTGTACGCCAGCCCCGGTCAGATGATCCATTATTGCTTCTCTTGAATTTTCTGACGGAAAATCCTTATCTAACGCAACGTCCTCCGCCAAGTCGCCCAGCGGCGAATCTTCTCCTTTGTGGCGTATCAACCATTCCTTAAAGGTCATAAAAGCCGCCTCCCTTCATTTATTTGTATCAATTATAATACAAAATGAAAGGAATGTCAAGAGCGATGAAACACATTTTTGAGAATATCCGCGCCGAACTAAAGCGCCGTAAATGGTCGGTAGACAGCTTCTGCGAAAAGCTCGGTATACGCCGAAATCGTTTCTATTACTGGGAAAAAGCAAACGATCTTCCGGTAAGTTATCTGATCAGAGCGGCGGAGCTGCTTGAAAAGTCAGTCGATGAACTGATAAAGCATTAACACATTCTACACCAACCTCAAATACCCCGAAGCGCGGGCGGGGAAAGTCCCGCACAGAAAGTGAGGAAACTATGAACGATGAAATGTTCACGGTGTTTGGAGCAGTCAACGACCTGAACGAACGCCTGAAACGAGTGGAAAAGCAAGTCCCCGATTATAACGCCGATCTGATCGAGATCGGGCGCACGGTCGGTCTGCTCCACGCTAAGATCGCGGAGCTTGAAAAAGAAATCGCCCGTCTGAATAAAGAGGGAGTGTGAGACTATGAACAAAAACACAAACGCAGTACAGGACATTTCGCCCGATGCGGTAAAGAATGCGGTCGGCGGAATGAGCTTTGAAGAAAAAATGCTGACTTACGCGCTTATGCAGGTAGCGCTTGCGTTCGAGGCGGCTAAGAATGCCGGCAAAGCAACGGCAGAGGAAAACAAGGCTCGGGCATGAGCCGCAACACGAATCAACACGGACAACCGCACCCGCATATAATACGATGAGGTGATATTTTATGGCAAAGATGAATGAGTACAAGGTAATAAGCACGGTCAGCGTGAACGGGGTCAGGGTGGTCTTAGACGATCTTCCGCCCGAGAAGCGCGCGGAGGTGCGCGGAGAGCTGGGCAAGAGGTTCGCCGAAGCGATGGGCACCGCCCTCTCCGCCCGCCCCGATGAGGCGCGGAAGATAGTTGAAAAATACGGAACTTAAAGGAGTGGCTGAAATGACCCTATCAAACTTTATCCGCTGTGTCTCGGGCGAACAGCCCGTCAGCGTTACGTGGACGGACAAGGCGGGAAATGACTACACGATCTACGAGGGCGACGCGGAGACCCTCAAGCGCAAAATGCCCGACTTCGGGGACGTGCATATGCTCGAGGTAAACTGCACCGATGACGGGGTGCTGTGGATAGGCGTGCGGTTCGCGGCGAACAGCTCCGCGGAGTGGGCGCTCGAACAGGTGCTTGGGAACATCGAATGGAGGAAGAAAACATGAACGAGAACAAAGCTGATTTCACGGCTGAGCTGGGCGCTCTGCTTGCGAAATACAGCCGCGAGGACATCGCCGCTCTGACCTACCACATGGACGATGACGGCTTCGAGGCGGTGACTATCCGCTTCGGGAACGGCTATGAAAAGACCGTGAACGTCACCTGCGACAGCGTTATTGCGATAATGCAGGACGTTTACAAGGCGCTGATGTAAGGAGGAATGTTAAAATATGAAAGCATTAGTCGCCCCGAAGCAACAGCTGAAGCTCAACGCGATGAAGGAGGTCGAGCGAGAGTACACCCGCCGCTATCGGGAACATCAGAACGTCATTCAGAAGGACATAACGGTTCAGCTTTTGGCGGCTGTGCTGCACACTCTGAACGTCTGTGAGGGGTTCGGCAAGGCACGTCTGCGCCGCGTTTTCGACGAGATCGGCGGTACTTTTGAGGACATGAACGGCGTGGGTTTTGCGGGGCGATTCGACGCGGACGACCTCACCGAGCTTGTCAGGGAGAGGTTCGGGATAGACCTCAAAGCAGAGGTCAACGTCTCTGCCTTCACGATGAAAGGAGCCCCGAAATGATCGACCTCGCCTATATCATCGAGAGCGCGGACTACCGAATGTTTGACGCCTGCCCCGAGATACTCACGCCCGATCGGAAGGTGTACAAGCCCACCGTCAAGATAAAGTACAGCAAGCCGAAGGTGCTGAAAGGGCACTGTGTGCGGTGCGGGTGCGTTTATCAAGACGTTAGGCGCAGAAAATATTGTCAGCCCTGCTCAAAGGAAATGAAACGCGAATACTCGCGCTGAAATTCCGAAAAGATGAACAGTCTCATGCGCGAAACAGAGAGCTACCACTCCGAGCACCTGCCCTGCGAGCGGTGGAACGGACGGGGGGCGCAGGCGGACATCAGCCGTCTGACCCGCGAGGCACGCGCGGTGGGAATGAGTTATGGGGAGTTTATGGCGCTTAGGAGGAATGGGAAAATATGAAACGGAGAACATCATGGAATACATAGTGATAGCCGTGATAATCGCGCTGGTGCTCCCGACGGCTCACGCGATATGGACGGCTTACGACGCGGACATGGACGAATGGGAGGACGAAAATGAACACCGAGAAGAAACTTAACGGACGTGAGCGCGTCTATCTGCTTAACATCATCGCGGAGCAGAACGCCGCTCATGAAGCCGAGATCGCCGAAAAGGACAGGCTCATCGCGCACTACAAGCGGCAGTACGAAACGGCTGTGAGACAGCGCCTGCATGAGCGGCACGAGCGCTCGGACAAGTGGAAGGACAGGCTCACGGGCGCGGTGCTTGCGATAGCGGCGGCGGGAATGGTGTGGCTCACACTGGACGCTCTCAAAGAGTTCGTGCTCTGGGCGAGCGGAATGTGAGGTGCAAAAATGCAGGCGAACACAACGATGATAGTAATTTTCATGTGCATAACGACATTTTGCACGGTGTTCTGTATCATAGCGACCCTGCTGTGCTACATGGACTACATGAAGCAGAAACGCGCGAGCCGCGAGGAGATAGCGCACTTGAAAACAGAGGTCAGGGCGTGCAGAGAGCTGCTGAAAAGGAGGGCGAAAAGCGATGTATGAGGACGAAACGGCATACGACCCGGGGCTGTGCGTCGGCTGTGAGTGGTGCTACTACGGCTCACTGAGGGACTGCCCGCAGTGCAAAATAATACCCGAGGAGGACGAGGACTTTGAGGACGAATGAAAAAGAGCCTGCCCCTGTTGGCGCAGGGACAAGCTCACGGTCGAAATACCAAGGAAATATTTCTATCATAAGTATACACCGAAATTCGCGGAATGTCAAGGAGGGAATATGAAAAAATGCACAATTATCGACGTAAAAATATGTGCAAACAAATGATTTTTGATTTAATCAAGACATATTCGCGTTTTAGTTGCACGCAAACGTGCAAAAAAAGGACGTTTTTTCGCTATAAATAGAGGGCATTGACGCCCGTACAAGACAAGGAGGATAGTTGATTGAACATAAAATATCCCACAGGAAAATTAGAATTGGAGGAATCGACAATGACAGTAACACTTACACTCAACGAGATCACGGTAGAACAGGCGAGCGCCGTGCTGGGGCTTATCAAAGCGCGTAATACCGCCTCGTCAGCCCCCGCGGAGACGGGAGAGCCGCTGTTTGAGGAGAGCGCCACACAGATAGCAGCTAATACCACCGCGATACCGACCGCCGCTCCGTCCCCCGCCCCGATACCCGTAACGCCCCCCGCGCCTGCTGCTATCCCCGCACAGACGACGGTACAGCATTACACTATCCCTCAACTGGGACTGGCGGCGCGCCCTCTCATGGAAAACGGCAGACAGCAGGAGCTTATAGCACTTCTTGCGGAGTTCGGGGTGCAGTCTGTAGCGGCGCTCCCCGAGGACAGACGGGCGGATTTTGCGGCGCGTCTCAGAGCGATGGGTGGTCTTATCTGATGCCCGGGATACACGCGAGATACTCCCCCTCTCATGCGGCGGTATGGGGCACCTGTACGGCTTCGGTCAGAGCCGAGGAGAATATCCCCGAAACGGACAGCGAATACGCCGCAGAGGGGACGCTGGCGCACGCTATCGCCGAGCTGAAGCTGTGCAGTCGATTCGGTCTATTGCCCGCAGATGTGTGCAAAAGCAGACTGGATATGCTCCGCGCCGACCCACTGTATCAGAAGGAGATGGAGGAATACACGGACATCTATGCCGATGAGATAATGAAGGTCTGCTGCGCCTTCCCCGAAAAGCCCTATGTTATAGTTGAAAAACGCCTTGACATGGGGCACATCGTCCCCGACTGCTTCGGAACAGCGGATTGTATCGTATTATACGGAACAATACTTCACATATTCGACTTCAAGTACGGCAAGGGCGTTTCGGTCAGCGCGGAGAATAACCCACAGTTGCGGCTCTATGCTCTCGGCGCGATCGGAGAATATTCGGTATTCGGAAAGATCAAAACAGTTTTCATGAATATCATTCAGCCGCGGATAGATAACATCTGTTCGGCGTGTATGCCCGCAGAGGAGCTGACCGCATGGGGCGACAAGTTCGGGCGCAGGGTGAAGGCTTCGATCGCTGCGGGCGGCGAGTTCGTCCCGGGTGAGCATTGCCGATTCTGCAAGGCTAAAGCAAAATGCCGCGCACGGGCGGAAATGCTGCTTTCCGCGGAGGAACAGAAAGCCCGCGAGGACCGCGGCGAAATGCTGACAGACGAGGAGATCGGAGAGGTTCTTCTGAGGGCGCAGCTGCTCGCAGGGTGGGTCAAGGGGCTGGAGGAGTACGTGTACGATAAGCTGCTGCGCGGAGAACCCGTTCCTCACTGGAAGCTCGTAGAGGGGCGGAGCGTTCGCGCCATCTCCGATATAAACGGAGCCTTTGCAGCGCTGGAAGCCGCAGGGTACGGCAGTGAGCTGCTCTACGAACGCAAGCCCCTCGGACTTACCGCACTCGAAAAGCTCTGCGGCAGAAAGAAGCTGACTGAGCTTATCGGGAACTACATCACGAAGCCTTCGGGCAAACCGACGCTGGTACCCGAAAGTGATAAAAGAAAGGCGTTCTCGCAAACGAGAATAGCCGAAATGTTCAAAGATAACTAAGGAGGAAAAGATCATGGCACTTAATCAGAATCAGATGACAACGGGCGAGGTACGCCTGTCCTACGCACACCTTTACGAGCCCTACAGCAATAACGGGGGCGAGCCCAAGTACAGCGTTACCGTACTCATGCCGAAGTCGGATACGGCGGCAAAGGCAAGGCTCGACGCTGCCGTTCAGTATACCACGCAGAAGGGTATCGCGGAAAAGTGGAACGGCGTACAGCCTCCCGTGCTTGCGCTGCCCGTATATGACGGCGACGGAGTGCGCCCGAACGGGGAGCAGTTCGGCGCGGAGTGCAGGGGTCATTGGGTGTTCACGGCGTCGAGCAGGAACCCCGTACAGCTCGTGGACGCGGGCATGAACCCCATCATGCAGAAGGGCGAGCTGTATTCGGGCTGCTACGCGAGGGTGTGCATCTCCATGTTCGCCTACAACTCAAACGGCAAGCGCGGCATAGGCTTCGGGCTTGAAGCCGTCCAGAAGCTCCGTGACGGGGACCCCCTCGGGGGCGGGGTATCGGTAGCCGACGCCTTTGGCGGTGCTCCTTCGGCTCAGTCCGCGCCAATGTTCTATCCCGGCGGTGCTCCTGCCGTTGACCCGATCACGGGTCTGCCGCTGTGATACGGCATTTGTCCATCGACATCGAAACATATTCGGACGAAAGCATCAAGAAAGCGGGGCTGTACAGATATGTGCAGTCCCGCGCTTTCCGAATACTGCTCCTCGCCTACAGCTTTGACGGAGAGCCCCCCGACATCATCGACCTTGCGAACGGCGAAACGATACCCGCGGAGCTGCGGACGGCGCTGTTTTCGCCCGAGGTCGTAAAGCACGCCTACAACGCGGCGTTTGAGTGGTACTGCCTGTCGAAGTATTTCGGGACGAAAAAGCCCGAGGAGTGGCTGAGTCAGTGGAGATGTACGATGGTACACGGACTGTACTGCGGTCTGATCGGGGGCTTGGGGAAGGTCGGCGAAGTCCTCGGGCTGCCTGCGGACAAGCAGAAGGACAGGATAGGAAGCAGTCTGATAGCGAGGTTCTGCGTACCGCAAAAGAACGGTCAGCCCGTTTCACCCGCGCAGGAGCCGCAGAAGTGGGAGCTGTTCAAAAGCTACTGCAAGCAGGACGTAGTGACCGAAATGGAGGTAGAGCGCAGGCTTTCGGCATTCCCCGTACCCGATGAGGTGCAGAGAGAATGGGAGCAGGATATGCGCGTGAACCTCGCGGGGGTGCGCCTCGACATGGACTTAGCCGAGGGCGCGAAAGCCTACGCCGACGCGGAGCTCGAAGGACTCAAAAGTCAGTTGCGGCAGATAACGGGCGTGGCGAATCCCAAAAGCACCGCGCAGATGAAGTCGTGGCTGTCCGAACAGCTGGGCGAGGAGGTGCCGAAGCTGGACAAGGCGGCTGTCGAAGAATATCTTGACCGCGAATATCTCCCGATAAAGGTCAGGACTGCGCTGGAGCTGAAACAGCGGCTCGGGAAAACGTCGGTGTCGAAATATAAGGCAATGCTTGACTGCGTTTGCCCCGACGGGCGTATACGGGGACTTCTGCAATTCTACGGCGCTTCGAGAACGGGGCGCTGGGCGGGGCGGCTGGTGCAGATGCAGAACCTTCCCCGCAACTACATAGAAGAGCTCGATTACGCCCGGGAACTGGTGAAAACGGGGCGCGTGGGGGAGCTCGCCATCGTGTTCGGGAACGTGCCCGATACGCTCTCGCAGCTGATACGAACGGCTTTTATCCCCGCAGAGGGACACCGTTTCGTCGTGGCTGACTTCTCGGCGATAGAAGCGCGGGTGATCGCATGGCTCGCGGGAGAAACGTGGCGCATGAAGGCTTTCGCAAACGGCGAGGACATCTACTGCGCTTCGGCGTCGCACATCTTCGGAGTGCCCGTAGTGAAGCATGGCGTAAACGGTCATCTGCGTCAGAAGGGCAAGGTGGCGGAGCTGGCTTGCGGCTACGGCGGGAGTATCGGAGCCATGAAGCAGATGGGCGGCGCGGATATGTCCGATACGGAGCTCAAACAGATCGTGGACGACTGGCGGCGGTCAAGCCCGAACATCGTAAGGCTTTGGTATACGCTTGAAAGCGCCGCCTCGGAAGCAGTGCGGACGGGCGTACCCGTCGGAGCGGCGGGGCTGATATTCAGATACGAGCGCACTCCCGAGGGGCTAAGGTTCCTCACGATACAGCTTCCGTCGGGGAGAAAGCTGTTCTATGCCGAGCCTTTTTTTGCGCCGAACCGCTTCGGTAACGAGAGCCTGCACTACTACGGCACGAACACGGGGAAGTGGGCGGAGCTGGAGACCTACGGCGGCAAGCTGACGGAGAACGTAGTGCAGGCTATAGCCCGGGACTGCCTTGCGGCGGCGATGGAGAACCTCGAAGCGGCGGGATATCGGATAGTCATGCACATTCATGACGAAGTTATCCTCGATGTGCCGTCGGATAAAGCCGATCTCGACCGCGTGTGCAGACTGATGTGTGCGCCGCCTATACCGTGGGCGAAAGGTCTCTTGCTGAACGCCGACGGCTTCGTCGGGGGGTATTATAAGAAAGATTAGGAGGCGGGGTCTTGCAATTTGACAGAATGATAACGATAACGGTCGGGGCGAGCCGTAAGGCTACAGTGTGGAAGCCCGAAACGCTCACGCTCTCGGAGTTCTGGGGGCGGCTGGGGAACGTTCACAGAAGTACCGAAACTCTTGCGCAGTACCGCGATCTGCCGAAGGCAAGGCAGGACGAGCTGAAGGACGTCGGCGGCTACGTGGCGGGGACGTTCAGAGGCGAGAAACGCCGTGCCTGCGACGTGACGGGACGGGATATCATTACTCTCGACCTCGATAACATTCCCGCGGGGCAGACGGACAGCGTGCTCATGAAGCTCGACACCCTCGGGGTGGGGTACTGCGTGTATTCGACGAGAAAGCACTCCCCCGAGGCTCCGCGCCTGCGGGTGCTGATACCGCTTTCGAGGACGGTCACGGCGGACGAATATGAGCCGATAGCCCGAAAGGCGGGGGAGATAATAGGTCTTGAACTCTGCGATAAGACTACGTTCGAGGCTTCAAGGCTGATGTATTATCCCTCATGCTGCGCGGACAGCAGCTTTGTTTACACCTGCGCGGATAAGCCCTTTGCCGACGCGGACGGGCTCCTCGCCATGTATGCCGACTGGCGGGACGTCACGAGCTGGGCGGGACTGACGGCGCAGAATATCCCGCGTGGTAACGGCACGGGCAAGCTCGTGCGGCAGAAAGACCCCACCGAAAAGGCGGGCGCCGTGGGTGCCTTCTGCCGTGTGTACGATATTCCGACAGTCATTGCGGAGTATCTGCCCGACAGATACACGGCTGCGGGCGAGGGACGCTACACCTTTACGGGCGGCTCGACAACGGGCGGTGCGGTGCTTTACGAGGACGGCAGGTTCCTGTACTCTCACCACGCCACCGACCCTGCGGGCGGAAGGCTCGTGAACGCATTCGACCTCGTTAGGCTGCATTTGTTCGCCGAGAAGGACGCCGAAGCAAAGCCCGATACTCCCGCAAACAAGCTGCCGAGCTTTACAGAGATGTGCCGCCTCGCCGTGAGCGACGAAAGGGTGGCGCGGCTCATGAGCAGGGAGCGTTACGAAAAGGCAGTATCGGCTTTCGGCGAGCCGACGGCGGAGATCGCAAAGGAGGAGGACACGGAATGGATAACGCGGCTGCTGCTGTCGCCCGAAACGGGAAAGCCGCTGAAGACCATAGACAACGTACTGCTGGTGCTTGAGAACGACCCGCAGCTTCGGGGGAAGGCGGTGTTTGATGAGTTCTCCAACAGGCTCTACATAACGGGGAAGCTGCCCTGGGATACATCGGGCAGGCGGCGGGACTGGAAGGACGCCGACGACGCGGGGCTGCGCTGCTACATGGAGAGGGTCTACGGCATTACGGGCAAGGAGCGGATAGCCGACGGATTCCTGCTGTACTGCGAGCTGAACAGGGTCAATCTCGTTCAGCAGTATCTTAACGCCCTTTCCGAATGGGACGGAGTGCCGCGGCTGGACACACTGTTCATCGACTATCTTGGCGCCGAGGATACGCCCTACACGAGAGCCGTGGCGAGAAAGAGCCTTTGCGCGGCGGTAGCGAGAGCCATGCAGCCGGGGGTCAAGTACGACACCATGCCGATACTGGTCGGGGCGCAGGGCATAGGGAAAAGCACCCTGCTTCGGCTCCTCGGCGCGGACTGGTTCAACGACAGCCTGAACACATTCGAGGGCAAGGAAGCCTGCGAGATGATACAGGGCTCGTGGCTGATAGAATTGCAGGAGCTCAACGGGCTGAACCGCTCGGAGGAGAACGCCGTCAAGCAGTTCCTCTCAAAGACCGACGACATCTACCGCGAGCCCTACGGACGGCGCACTGGGCGTTATCCGCGGCGCTGCGTGTTCTTCGGGACGACGAACGATGACGAGTTTCTGCGGGACAAGACGGGCTCTCGGCGCTTCCTGCCGATAGACTGCATGGTGCATGAGCCTGCAAAGTCGGTGTTCGACGACCTGTCCGCGGAGGTGCCGCAGATATGGGCGGAGGCGCTGGTCGGCTGGCGGCTGGGCGAATCCCTGTATATGGACAAGGGGGCGCTCGCGGCGGCGGCAAGGGCGGCGCAGGAGAGCCACCAGGTACACTCGGCGAAGGAGGGCATTATCCGCGAATTCGTCGAACGCGAGGTACCCGACAACTGGGATAAGCTCGACCTCGACGCACGGCGGCGCTACCGTTCGGGGCTGATGAACCCAGAGGGCGTTAGCTTCAAAAAGCTCGACCGCGTGTGCGCCATTGAGATATGGTGCGAGGCGCTGGGCGGCGATATGAAGTATTTCAAGCGACAGGACGCCGCCGAGATCAACGGTATCTTAGCCCACTTGGAGGGGTGGGAGAAGTCGAAAAACGGCATAAGGTTCGGCGCAGTATACGGTCTGCAAAAGGGTTATATCCGTAAAATTGATCGCTGATTTCTGTTACTTTCTGCTGTTACTTTCTCTAAAAAGTGAAAAAACAAGTAACACCTACTCTGTTACTTGGTGTTACCGAAAAAACGGGAAAGTAACAGCTAAAGTAACAGCAGATTATAGCGAAATACCACGCTTTTCTCTCTATCTGTTACTTTGTTACTTTATTTTCTTTAAAAATATAAAACAGAGGGATTAGAGGGAATAGGGGATATACCTATAGCGCCTAACGCGCCTAATTTAATAAATATATACGCGTGCACGCGCGAAGTTGCGAAGTAACGGAAGGAGATATATATGCAATCGGAAAAAGACACAGAAGCGTTCCTGCGGGACGAGGTGAAGGCTCGCGGAGGGCGTTCGTACAAGTGGGTGTCCCCCGGGTGCGCGGGGGTTCCCGACCGCATCGTGATAAAGCCGAACGGCGGCGTTTTCTTCGTTGAGACGAAATCGGAGGGAAAGACCTCGACCCCTCAGCAGAAGAAACGGCAGGCGGAGCTTAGGGCTTTGGGCTGTACCGTCTACGCCGACATCGACACGAAAGCAAAAGTGAGAGAGGTGATAGAGCTTGAATTTCGCAAAGGGTAAGATAGCCGTAAAATGCGACTTTTGCGGCGCAGAGATTTGGAAGTATCCTTCCAAAATCACAAAGCACAATTTTTGTGGCAGAGCTTGTTTGGCTTCATTCTCGTCAAAAACAAAAAATCCGTCGGGATATACGACGCTAAAAAATTATGCGGGAATGTCGCAGAATATGAAGCGCTTAAACGCGGCGCTAAATCCGAACAGAATGACCCCCGCGGTTCGTCTGAAAATACGCAAAGCGCATCTTTTAACACCGGCAAAACGCAAAAGCTATCCGAAATTCTTTGGGCGGCATCTTCACAGAACCGTCGCGGAGCTTTCACTGGGGCGAGAATTGAAACGCGGTGAGGTCGTTCACCACATTGACGGAAACAAGCAAAATAACGACCGCGAAAATCTTATGGTTTTCAGCAGTCAAGCGGAGCACGCTGCATGGCACGCGGAGCACGACAAAAAGAAAGAGGGTGATGCCACATGATGTTCAAGCCGCATGAATACCAGCGCTACTGTATCGGGCGCATACTTGATACGCCGATGTTGGGTCTGTTCTTGGACATGGGTTAGGCTTAGGAAAAACAGTCGTCACGCTGACAGGGGCGAACGAGCTTATCTACAATCGTTTTGCGGTACGCCGCGTACTTGTGATCGCGCCAAAGAAGGTCGCTGAAGCAACGTGGAGCACCGAAGCAGCGAAGTGGGAGCATTTGAAGCACCTGCGGTTCAGCCTTATTCTCGGCAGCGAAAAGCAGCGTATACGGGCGGTGTACACTCCCGCCGACATTTACGTTATCAACCGGGAGAACGTTGTATGGCTTGCGGACTATCTTCGTAATTCGTGGTTTTTCGATATGGTCGTTATCGACGAGAGCAGCAGCTTCAAGAATCATCGGGCGAAGCGGTTCAAGGCTCTTACGTGGATAAGACCTCACGTATCGCGCATAGTCGAGCTGACGGGAACGCCCGCGCCGAACGGGCTTGCGGACTTATGGGCGCAGCTTTATCTTCTGGACGAGGGCGCACGGCTCGGCAGGAACATAACGGCTTTCCGCGAGAGCTTTTTCCGAGCGAACACCCACGGCGGGCATTTCACGACTTATGAGATAAACGAGGGCGCGGCTGCCGAGATACAGCGGCGGATAAGCGACATCTGCATAAGCATGAAGTCGGAGGATTACCTGCAATTGCCCGACCTCGTTTACGACCTCGTTCCCGTCCGTCTTGACGCGAAGGCGCAGAAGGCGTATGACGAAATGGAGCGCGAAATGCTGCTGACCATCGACGAGAACGTCATAGACGCGGGGAGTGCGGCAGCTCTCAGCAACAAGCTCTTGCAGCTTTGCAACGGGGCGGTCTACACCGATTCGGACAAGTGGCTCCCGCTGCACGGCTGCAAGATCGAAGCCTTTATGGAGCTTATGGAGCGCCTGAACGGTCAGCCTGCGTTGGTATTCTACAATTTCCGTCATGATCTCGAACGGCTGACTGCGGCTCTCGCAAAGGCGAAGAAGCGCGTGCGCGTACTAAAGACCGCCGCCGACGCGGAACTCTGGAACCGCCGCGAGCTCGATGTGCTGCTGGCGCACCCCGCGTCCTGCGCCTACGGTCTGAACTTGCAGGCGGGCGGCAATCATGTGATATGGTTCGGACTGAACTGGAGCTTAGAGCTTTTCCAACAGGCGAACAAGCGACTGCACAGGCAGGGTCAGTCCTCTGCGGTCTTTGTACATGAGCTGGTAGTAAAAGACAGCCGTGACATGGACGTAATAGCGGCACTTCAAAGCAAGGACGCCGCCCAGGACGCACTGATCGAGAGCCTTAAAGCGCGTATCAGAGCGGCGAAAGGAAGTACAGGAACTGTCAAAGAGAAGGAGTGATACACGATGACCCTTGACCGACTGAGAGCCTACCGAAGCATCGGACTTAAACTTGACCGTCTGCGGGAAGAGCTTGCGGAGCATTACGTTTGTGAGCCCGTGTCGGGCTCGCGGGGAGCGCCGAGTTTCGCCAAAACCACCCGCTATGCGGAGGGCTATCCCTCGACCCCGAGGGTCGCGGCGTTAGAGCGTGAGATCGCCGCCCTCGAAGCAGAGATCACGGAGGTGGAGCGGTTCGTGCAGGAGATACCCGACCCTCAGACGCGCCGAATGTTCGAGCTGAAATTCATTTCGGGCGAGCGCAAGCCGACTTATTGGCAGGTAGCCATGATGTTGGGTGGAGGAATGTCCGAACATTGCGTGAGAAACAGGATAAAAAGATTCCTCGTGGGATAAAGTTGTGTCGATTGTGTCGGTTTTTATGTGTTATAATTAAACTGGAGACAGTACGTACTCCGACAATAGCACCCACCAACAGCACCTCCGCGAGAAACGGGGGTGTTGTTTTTGGACCCGCCCTACTCTTACCGTGGGAACGGCGAAGCACCGTCCTCCCCCCGCACGGGAGCGCGGACACGAACGGGAGATGACGATATATGCCCGATACGCGCTCGCGCGCAGAGGTCTTCAAGGGACATCGCGGACAGTTTGAGACCAACAGAAAACGCATACTCGCCTCGCAGGAGGTATGCGGGATATGCGGGCGCCCCGTCGATAAGTCGCTTAAATATCCGCACCCGATGTCCGCGACGATCGACCACATTATCCCGATAAATCAAGGCGGGCACCCTTCCGATCTTGCGAACTTGCAGCTCGCGCATTTCTGCTGTAACCGTCAGAAATCAGATAAGCTGTCGGGGCAAAGGCAGTTCACCAAAGCACCGGAAGTCGTGTCCAACAGGCTCTTGCCGCAGACCTTCGACTGGCACACGGTCTGACAGCGGTCACGGGGGGAGGGAGACCCTCGCATTTTTCGGCTCAGAGGTTCCGCCGTCACTGCACAAATTTCACAGGGAGTGAATATTTTATGAACGAAAATATTGACATCGGTGCGGAATTGTATGATAAGATACACGCCGACTTCCTGAAACAGCTGGGTAAAGCGCGGGAGCTTCGCAGCATGGCTGACGTGAGCGGGTATTCGGGTCGGGTCGGACGGGCGCTTTCGCGGGCGATCGCGGCGAACCTCAGCCCCGACGTTCTGCCGGACGGTCAGCTTTATTACAACATCGCGCGGAGCATTCTCGAACCCTCGCTCCGAGAAAATCACGAGCTTGTGAACGGTGCGGCGGAGCAGGTACAGAGGGAACTTGACGAGCGGGAAGGCATACGTATCAAGCCCGTGCGCCCCGAGTTCCCGACCGAGCGCGTGAACGACGTCATAAGTGCGGCGAGCGCAGAGGGCATACCGTGGGAGAAGACCCTGCGGCGCGTGACCTCACCCGCCGAGACGATCACCATGAGCTTTGCGGACGACTTCATGAAAGCCAATGCGGAGAAGCGCTCCCGTGCGGGTTTCGACACGTTCATTGACCGGCAAGGCGGGGGCAAATGCTGTCCCTGGTGCGCGAAGCTGATCGGGCATTTCAAGTACCCCGACAACGTCCCGAAGGACGTGTACCGCCGCCACGACAACTGCACCTGCACCGTTACCTACGGGACGAAGGGCGGAGCAAGGCAGGACGTGTGGTCTAAAGCGACATGGACAGTCCCGCCCGCGAAGGAGCTCCACCGCGGAGCTGTGCAGGGTGCCGAAAAGGTGCCGCATAGGTTGACAGGCGCGGCGAATGGTGGTATAATTAGACAAATGGCAAACGGTATGCGGAAAAGCCCATTTATTCCGTTATCTGATTCTGAAAAAGCACATCTGCAAAAAGAAATTGAAGCGATTGGTGCAGATATTCAACATTTTGCATTTGTAGATAATGTCGGAAGTCACTATTTGGATGAAGAGGACATAGTTTACATCAGTTCAAATATTTTCCCGTCAAATGATGGTTCAAAACACCCACGCGATTTAATGAGCGAACGTGCCGCGATTGCTCACGAGTATTATGGACATAGAGCCAATAGGTTTACCACGCTGGAACCGGGGGCGTGGAACGATGAATTTCGAGCGAGCTATTTAGCCGCGAAAAACTGTCCGGGGCTGACCGATGAAGATCGCGCCTATTTAGTGCTTGATGCCTTAGAAAGAGCAAAAGAAGCTGGTGTAACAATTAAATACAACGACTTTATAAGGGGTATTTTATATGGCTAACAACAAATTTACTGCTGTTTCAGATTTTTTAAAGAACTATTTTTCTAAATCAAATAAAGTGACACTTTGCCCTTTTTGCGGTAAACCATTGCATAAAACACAAGGAACAACTTCATTTACGATTTTTTGCAATACTCCAAACTGCTTTGAATATAAATACAGAGGTTTATAACAGATAATGGTGGTGTAATGCCGTCAAAATAGAACATATTCCCGATATTCTTGTACCCCTTCGGCGTGAATGTCCAAGTCGGGGAATGTCGCAAACCACCAAAGAATAAACGCACCGCTCTGCAACCGCAGGGCGGTTTTCTTATACCCGAAAGGAGCTGACCCCATGAAAAAATATCTCCGCTGTTTTCTGATACAGCTTGCCGCATACATCACGGCTCAAACCATGACGGCGCGTATGCGGAAGGCTCTCGAACGACACGAAAGGAGCTGACCCCATGATAACGATAGGCACTCACCCCGATATCCCCGAAGCGGAATTGCAGGCGTATCTGAACCACGCGAACAACACATATCCGCACCGAAACGGAGTCGTGAATATCACGCTCGACGGCGATTACGTTGATCTGAGCTACGACTTCGCCCCCCGTGCCGTTCCAGCGCATACGGCGCATAACGGGCTACCTCGTCGGCACTCTCGACCGCTTCAACAACGCCAAGCGCGCGGAGGTCGCCGACCGCGTGAAGCATACGTCAGTTTGAAACAGAGGTGAAAAAATGCAGACCTACGGCATAGAACATCTTCGGCGGAAACTCGCCGCGAAGCAAAGCCGCGTTCGGCTGCGGTATCGCTATTACGACATGAAAAACAGCTTTGACACTACGGCGACCATTATCCCGCCGCAGTTCGCGAGCCTAAAAGCCGTCCTCGGCTGGTGTGCCAAGGCGGTGGACACCCTCGCGGACAGGCTCGTTTTCGACCGCTTCACCGATGATGATTATTATTTGAACGAGCTGTTTGACATGAACAGCCGAGATATTTTCGCGGGCGCGGCGATAAAGGACGCGCTCATCGCGGCTTGCAGCTTCGTGTACATCAGCTCCGACGAAACGGGCTACCCCCGCTTGCAGGTGATAAACGGTCACGAGGCTACGGGCGTTATCGACCCGATCACTAACCTTCTGACCGAGGGCTACGCTGTCCTCGAACGGGACGGTCGATATGCCCCCGAAAACGAGTTCTCCTCGCTCTCCGAGCCGACCGTCGAAGCCTACTTCACCGCGGGCAGGACGGAGATATACCGCCGCGGAAAGCTCTCCGAGACCTTCACCCACAAAGCTCCCTACGCGCTCCTTGTGCCTATGATATTTAAGCCCGACGCGAGCCGTCCCTTCGGTCACAGCCGCATTTCGCGCTCGAATATGGCACTTGTGAGGTCTGCC
Organism: uncultured Ruminococcus sp.; assembly: GCA_902781565.1. GTDB lineage: Bacteria > Bacillota > Clostridia > Oscillospirales > Ruminococcaceae > YE71. Next base: position 33,238 of record CACZJT010000005.1, on the reverse strand, counting down.
GCGCGTACTCTGTGGCGCTCGGAGGTCAGCGCGGAGTTTTACAGCTTCCCGCAAAAATACGTCCTCGGTCTAAGCCCCAAGTCTACGCCCTTCGACAAGTGGAAAGCGACCATCTCCACCCTTCTGCGCTTCGACAAGGACCCGAAGTCGGGAGATCACCCCGTCATCGGGCAGTTCCAGCAGCAGAGCATGACCCCCTACACCGAACAGCTCAAAATGTTCGCCTCGGTTTTCGCAGGTGAGAACGGTCTTACTCTTGATGATCTCGGATTCTCCACCTCGAACCCCACCACTGCCGAAGCTATCAAAGCCGCTCACGAGAACCTGCGGCTGACGGCGCAGGCGGCGCAAAGAACGTTCGGGACGGGTCTGAAAAACGTCGGCTACCTCGCCGCCTGCCTGCGTGACAGGCAAAGCTACAGCCGCACGATCGCAAAAGACGTCCGCTGCGACTGGCAGCCGATATTCACGGTCGAGCCGTCTGAGCTGGGGACGCTGGGCGACGCGGTGCTGAAAATTCAGCAAGCCTTCCCCGACTACTTCACCGAGGATAAGCTGAGGCGGCTGACGGGCATTTGAACGCTCCCGATAAGCGTATCGGGCGGCAGACCCCGACGGATTCGGTGGTGCTGCCCTACGAGGATACCAAGGGGGGCGCGGCAGTGCTCCTCTACGAGCAGTCGGGGCAGAAGGCTATAGAGTGGCAGGAGCTCATGATGTCGGACATCATGGCTGTGAACGATGAGGGCTTGTGGACACACATGAAATTCGGGTGGTCTATCCCACGCCGAAACGGCAAGTCGGAGCTGCTCATCATGCGGGCGATATGGGGCTTGACCCACGGAGAACAGGTGCTCTACACGGCGCACAGGACTACCACATCATCGAACGCGTATCTGAAAATTATCCGCCTGCTCGATAAAATGGGCTTCAGGCTGAACGAGGACTACAAGACCACAAGGGGTCATGGTCTTGAGCATATCAAATGGCTGAAAAGCCGCGATGGTGAGCCGGGGATCATAAATTTCCGCACCCGCACGGGTACGGGCGGGCTCGGCGAGGGCTACGATCTTCTGATAATTGATGAGGCGCAGGAATACACCACCGATCAGGAAACGGCGCTCAAATACGTCGTCACCGACAGTCCGAACCCGCAGACCCTGATGTGCGGAACGCCGCCGACGGCGGTCTCCGGCGGCGCGGTTTTCGCCGACTTCCGCGAGAAAGTCCTATCGGGCAAGGAGACCGACAGCGGCTGGGCGGAATGGGGCGTGAGCAAGCTCTCGAACGCCCACGATGTCGAGCTTTGGTACGAAACGAATCCCTCCCTCGGGGTCATACTTTCGGAGCGTACAGTCAGAAGTGAGCTGAACACCGATCCGTACTTCCTCGACGACAACATACAGCGGCTGGGTTTGTGGATACTCTACAGTCAGAAGTCGGCGATAAGCCGAGCCGAATGGCGTGAAAGAGCGCTCAAAGAGCCGCCCGCGCTCCCCGAAGATCACCCGCTTTTCATCGGTGTGAAGTACGGCAAGGATACGGAAAATGTCTCGGCGGCGGTAGCTGTAAGGCTCGACGCGGACAGGATATTCGTGGAAGCTCTCGACTGCCGCTCACAGCGGGACGGGAATGCGTGGCTCATAGCTTACATGAAAAATCCCAACGTGACGGCGGTGGTCATTGACGGCGCGGGGAATCAGCAGATATTAGCCGCTGAGATGGAGGACGCGGGCATTGAGCTTGTGCCGACCCTGCCCAAGGTCTCGGACATCGTGGAAGCGAACGCGCTCTTCGAGAAGCGGCTTTTTTCGGGCGGCATATGCCATGCGGGACAGCCCGCTCTCGAACAGTCGGTGAGCAATTCGGAACACCGCGCGATCGGAAACAACGGCGGCTTCGGCTACCGTTCCATGCTCGACAAGGCTGACGTAACGCTCCTCGAAGCGGTGAGCCTTGCGCACCTGGCGTGCGCGTCGGCAGAAGATGAGGAAGAGATACAGACGGTTTATGTTTAAAAGGCACTCCGCTTCGGCGGGGTGCTTTTATTATACAAAAATTTTAACGGAGGTGCAGTATGGATTTTGAACCGATAACCACACAGGAGAAGCTCGACGAGCTGCTTGCGGCGGAGAGGGCTAAGTTCGAGGGATACGCTTCCCCCGAGAATGTTGCGGAGTACGAGAAGCGTATCAAAACGCTGACCGACAAGGCGGCAAAGCTCGAAAAGACCAACGCGGAGCTTGACAGCGCAAACAAGGCGCACGAGCTGAACGCTCTGAAAAACAAGGTCGCACGCGAGAGCGGCTTGCGGTACGAGCTGGCGGACAGGCTCTCGGGAACGACCGAGGAGGAGCTTCGCGCCGACGCGAAGAAGCTATGCGAGTACACGGCGGTGACAGCACCGCTGAAAAGTACGGAAAGCTCCGCTGACAAGCTGTCCGCCGCCATGCAGCGCGGCGCGGCGGCGATGTTCGGCGGCGAAGAATAAAAATATTTTAAATTCAGGAGGTATGACACTATGGCTGATATCGTAACAAGAGGAAATCTTTTCGACCCCGAGATCGTGCGTGATCTCGTGAGCAAGGTCAAGGGTTCGAGCGCGCTGGCGGTGCTTTGCGGGGCGAATCCCGTTCCGTTCAACGGACAGAAAGAGTATACTTTCAGCATGGACGATGAAGTTGATCTCGTAGCCGAGGGCGGCGCAAAGTCCCGCGGTCACATGGCTCTCGGAAGCCGCACCATCGCTCCGCTGAAAGTCGAGTACGGTGCGAGAATGTCCGATGAATTTATGTACGCGAGCGATGATGCAAAGCTCGACGTGTTTGCGGCATTCAATGACGGTTTCGCAAAGAAAGTTGCACGCGGTCTTGACATCATGGCGTTTCACGGCGTGAACCCGAGGAGCAAGCAGGCTGCGACACTTATCGGCACCAACCACTTCGACAACGGCGTTACCGTGATAACTCCCGAAACGGGCGAGGACGCGAACGACCTTGTCGAGCGTGCGATCGAGGGCATAATCACCGCCGATTTCGACGTGGACGGCATCGCGCTTTCGCCGACCTTCCGCTCCGACCTGTCGAAGCTCACGTATAATGACGGTCACAAGATGTTCCCCGAACTCACATGGGGCGCGATGGCTGGCACGCTGAACGGTCTGAAAGCCGCCTGCAACAACACCGTGAGCTTCAATAGTTCTCTTGACCGCGCGATCGTGGGCGACTTTGGAAAGGGCTTCAAGTGGGGCTATTCCAAGCAGATACCCTTCGAGGTCATCAAGTACGGCGATCCCGACAACAGCGGACGCGACCTCAAGGGCTACAATGAGATATACATTCGTGCGGAGGTGTACCTCGGTTGGGCTATCCTCGATAAGAACGCTTTCGCGGTCATCAGATCGGCGGCTTCGGCGGCGCCCGGCGAGGACGGCGAATAATGGGAGCGGTCTATGCGACGGTAGAGGACGTTGAGCTTTTCCGCGGCCTCTCCGACCGCGAGCGGACACAGGCTGAGGTGCTTCTGACGAGTGCCTCGGCTCTGCTTCGGCGTGAGTGCGGGGATTACGGCTTCGACCTCGACAACATGATAGCCGAGAGCGAGGACGTCGGGCTGATCGCTAAGGATATCACAGTCAAATCAGTCCTGCGGGCGATATCGGTCTACGCGGAGGACAGTGCGGCGGTGACGCAGGAATCGCAGGCGGGGCTCGGGTACTCGGCTTCGTGGAGCTACGTCAACGCGGGGCAGGCGCTGTACTTTCTGCGCAACGAGCTTGACGAGCTCGGCGTGCTCCGTCAGCGATACGGGGCTTTGGAGGTGTACGGAGATGGCACGAAATAACTGGGGCATACCCGTCGAGCTGCTTGTAAAAACACAGACGGGCGAGAACGAATACGGTGAGCCGATCTATGATACCGCATGGGTCGCGGTCGATAACGTGCTGGTCGGACAGCCCGAGCCCGATGAGGTGCTGAACGAGTACAACCTCACGGGTCGGCGCATAAGGTACACTCTCGGTATCCCCAAAGGCGATACGCACGAATGGGAGAATACCTCGGTGAGGTTCTTCGGCAAGACCTTCATGACGACGGGAGCGGCGGTCGAGGGCATAGAAAAGCTCATACCCACCGCATGGCACAAAAAGATCGGAGTGATACGCTATGAGCAGGAGGATATTCACTCTTGACAGGCGCGGCGTTCGGGAGCTTTTGAAGTCCCCCGAGGTCGAGGAAACGGTAAGGGACTATGCCGATGAAGTCGTCGGGCGGCTGGGGAGCGGTTACGCGGTCGATGTCAGAAAGGGCAGAAACCGCGTGAACGCCGCTGTCTACCCCGAGAGCGGCAGGGCAAAGCATGAGAACTACGTGCAAAATACGATCTTGAAGGCGGTGTTCGGGAAATGATAGAGAAGATCATACGTGAGAAACTGCTTGAAGCGCTGGGGTGCGGGGTGTACTTTACCGAGCCGGCAAAGCCACCGAGGGAGTACGTCCTGATCGGCAGGATAGGAAGCTCCGAGGGGGCAGCGAGGGTCATAAACTCGGTCCTGCTGGCGGTAAGGAGCATAAACGCGGACAGTATCGGCGGCGCTATGGAGCTGAACGAGCGGGTAAAAAGGGCGATGGCAGAGCTTGAAGCCGATGATCGCTTCACCCGCGTAAGGTGCAATTCCGACAGCGATCTCACCGACCCCGAGACCCGCCGTTTCGGAATGCAGGCATTATTTGAGATAACATATTACGAGGAGGAATAACAATGTCCGAAACTACTACCAATAACAAGAGCAACGTTACGACAGGCAAGCCGAGATACGGCGGTGCGGCGTTCGCAGCCCCCACGGGCTCGACCCTGCCGACCGACGCTGCCACCGCGCTCGATCAAGCCTTCGTCGGGCTGGGCTATATCTCGGAGGACGGGCTCACCAACAACGGCGAGCGTTCGAGCAACAACATCAAGGCATGGGGCGGAGATATCGTGCTTTCCCCTCAGACCGAGAAGACCGACACGTTCACGGTGACGTTTATCGAGGCTCTGAACCCCGAGGTGCTGAAGATCGTACACGGCGACGACAACGTAACAGGCTCTGTGGCAGCGGGGCTCACCGTCAACGTGAATTCCCAGGAGCTGCCCGAAAAGGCGTGGGTGTTCGACATGGTGATGAACGGCGGCGTTCTGAAACGTGTGGTCATTCCCTCGGGCAAGGTCACGAACGTCAGCGAGGTGGTCTACAACGACGAGGAAGCCGTGGGCTACGAGTGCGAGATCACGGCTTATCCCGACAGCGAGGGCAACACTCACTACGAGCATTTTATCAAGCCGTAAAAAGGAGGGCTTCCGAATGACTACCAACACGGGATTTGAGTTTGAGATAGCAGAAGGCGTTTTTGATGACTGGGAGTTTATCGAGCTTCTCGGAGAGCTGGAGGGCGGTAACGGTTTGAAGCTGCCCGCCGTGCTCGAAAGGCTGATAGGCGCCGAGGGCGCTGCGGCGCTCAAAGAGCATTGCAGGGACACCCGGAGCGGCAAGGTCACGGTCAAGGCTATGAGAACGGAACTCACCGACATCATGACCGCAGCCGCGAACAGAGGTAAAAAAAAGAACTGACCCTCGCGTTTTTTCTCGGCGAATGCCGAGATGAGCTCGAATGCGACTTAGCGGAGTATTACGGCTACTGCGGCGAACTGCACGGGCTCTCGCCGCATAAAGCCGCCGTTTTAGCCTGCGGGCTTCGCCCCGACTGCCGCATTCAGCGGCGGCTCAGAAACGAGCATTTCGGGCTTGACGAGGGAACGGTGCTTCTGTGGGACAAGCTCTCGCAGGTGAGCTACTATACCGCGAGGGGCGCGGGCTTCAAGGCGAAAAAGCCCTCACCGCTCGACCTCACGATAAGAGAGGAAACGCGGGTGAAGTCGTTCGGGACGGCGGAGGAGCTGGAGCACGAGCTTGCGAGGATAAGGGGGTCAGCGTAAAGTGGCGGGAAATAAGTCGAGTACGATAGGTAAGGCTTATGTGCAGATACTCCCCTCGGTGGAGGGTATCGGGGCGCAGATGAACTCGCTTCTCGGCGGCGAGATGAAGAGCGCGGGCGACAAAGCGGGCTCTCTGCTGGGCGGCGCTCTGAGCGGCGGTCTGCTCTCGGCGCTGGAAGGTATCGGCGGCAAGGTCGCGGAGCTGATGAAGTCGGCGGTCTCGGAGGTCACGGGCTTCGTGGCTGACAGTGTGAACGTCGGCTCGGCTTTCGACAGTCAGATGTCACAGATAGCCGCCACTATGGGTATGACCACCGCCGAGATCGAGAGCAACATCGACGGCGCGGGAGAGACCTTCGACCTGCTCCGCGACAAGGCTAAGGAGATGGGCGCGGATACGAATTTCTCCGCGGCGCAGGCGGCGGAAGGCTTGAATATCCTCGCGATGTCGGGCTATGACGCGGAACACTCCGTCGGCATGATAGAGGACGTTCTTCACCTTGCGGCGGCGGGAACTATGGAGATGTCCACGGCTGCCGCCGATATCTCGGGAGCTATGAAGGGCTTCGGGGACGCGACCAAGGACAGCGCATACTACGCCGATCTGATGGCAAAAGGCGCTACTCTTGCGAACACCAACGTCGCACAGCTGGGTGAAGCGCTCGCGGGCTCGGCGGCGCAGGGCAAGGCTTACAAGCAGAGCGCCGACAGCATGACAGTCGCACTCCTGCGGCTTGCGGAGCAGGGCGAGGTCGGTGCTAACGCTTCCACCATGCTTTCGGCGGCGATGAAGAACCTGTACACCCCCACCGATCAGGCTAAGGCGGCACTTGCCGAGCTGGGCGTGGCGGCGTTCGACAGCGCGGGGAACTACCGCGACATCAACACCGTTATCAATGAGCTGAACGCTTCGCTCTCCCGTTACGGCGACGAACAGCAGGCGGCATATATCAACACGATCTTCGGCATTCAGGGGCAGGAAGCCTACAATAAAATGGTCGTGACCTCCATCGACAAACAGAAAGAATGGTCGGCGGCTCTTGCGGGAAGCGCGGGTGAGGCGGCGAAGCAGTACGAGACCATGACCGACAACCTCGCGGGGGATATCGACAAGTGGAACTCGGCACTTGAAGGCTTCAAGATCGAGATATCCGATACGGTAATGCCCGCAGTGCGGGACTTCGTTCAGACGGGCACGGACGGGCTTTCGAGGATAACCGCTGCATTCACCGAGGGCGGCATAACGGGTGCGGCTAAAGCCTTCGGGGAGGTCTTTGAGGAGCTTCTCGGCAAGGTCTCGGACATTCTGCCCGACGTCCTCACCGCCGCCGTGAGCCTTTCGGAGGGCTTTATCAAGGCGTTCGCGGGCGCTCTGCCCGAGGCGCTGAAAGCCGTTTCGGGAGCCGTGCCGCTCATCGCGCAGGCTGTAAGGGAGATAGGCGCGGCGATCACCGCGAACGCTCCGCTGCTGTTCCCCGCGGTGGGAGAGCTTGTCTCGCAGCTCATAAGCGCGGGGCTCGGACTGCTCCCCGAAATGATAGCGGGTGCGGCTGAAATGCTCTCGCAGGCGGCGCTCGCCCTTGCGGAGTACGTGCCGATGATCTTGCAGACGATGATCGACGCCCTGCCCGATGTCGGCGCGGCTTTGACCGAAGCCCTGCCCGTGCTGATCGAAGCGGCGGGAGAGCTTCTCGGAGCGCTCATCGAAGCTCTGCCCGACCTGCTGGCGGGCTTTGTGAATGCCTTGCCCGAGATACTGCGGGGGCTTCTCGAAGCGCTCCCCATGCTCATAGACACGGTGAACGAGCTGCTCATGAAGCTCGGCGAAGCGCTGCCCGAGATACTTCCCGTGCTTCTCCCCGCGCTGACCGAGTGCGTGAAGCTCGTCATCGGGAGCGCGGCGGATATGCTCACGAACAACATCGTGCCGCTTCTCGACACGGTCATCGAGGTGTCAAAGACCCTCGCGGAGTGTATCATAGACAACATCGATCTGTTCGCCGACTGTGTGTGGGAGATCGTCAAGGCGGTCGGCAAGGCGATCTACGACAACGCTCCCGAGCTGGAGGAAAAGCTGTTCGCGCTGATCGAAAAGCTGATAGGCTATCTCCCCGAGCTTTACGACAAGCTGATCGAGGCGGGCGGCGACCTCATAATGAAGCTGGTCGATGGCTTCAACAGCCCCGAGTTTGCGAGCGCTATGCTCGAATGGGGCGACAGCGTACTTGAAACTTTTGAAACGATATGGACGGATATCAAGGACTTCTGGGGCGGTCTTTGGGACAGCTTCACCCGCATTGGCGGCGATATTATAGGCGGCATATGGGAAGGTATTGTGAACAAGTGGCACGAGCTGGAGGGAAATATCACCGAATGGGGCGACAGCGTGCTTGAAACGTTTTGCGACATTTTCGATATAAATTCGCCGTCGAAAGTCATGGAAAAGCTGATAGGAAAGAACCTCGCACTCGGCATTGAAACGGGTTTCACGGGCGAGATCGGCGACGTTTCAAAGCTCATCGCCCGCGAAGCCGAAGACAGCATAAGCGGCAGGCTCAGCGACATTGTGCCTTCCGTTTCGGCGGAAGCGGTCGCCGCTCCGAGCCGTGACAGATACGCGAGCAGCGCGGTAAGCACCGACGGCGGGCGCGGGACTTCGGGCGTCACCATCACCTTCAACCAGACGAACAACAGCCCCAAGGCGCTTTCGCGCTGGGACACCTACCGTCAGACAAAGACACTTCTGCGGGAGCTGAAAGGAGCGTTTTAATGTACGAATACACGCTTTCGGTGATAAACGCGGCGGGCGAGGAGCTGGAGCTTTCCCGCGCATTCGACCGCTTTGTCCTCACCGATGTTGAGGGCTTGGGTCCTCCCGCGACGGATATCGCGGCTTCCTCGGGGGCGGGGGACGGGTCGGTGTTCGGGGCGGCTCACGCGCGGGAGCGCACGATCGTCCTGCACCTTGTCATGGCGGGGGACGTCGAGGAGAACCGCCTGCGGCTCTACCGCGCGTTCACGCCGAAAAAGCCCGTGACACTCGTGTTCGCGAACCGCCTGCGGAGCGTAAAGACCGTCGGCTATGTCGAGACCCACGAGCCCGACATCTACGCCCCCGCCGAGAAGGTTGACATCACGCTGCGCTGCCCCTCCCCGTGGCTCGAATCGGTCACGCCCGAGGACTTCATTCCGTCCTACTCTGTTCCGCTGTTCTCCGCGCCGTTTGCCATCGAGGAGGGCGAGCCTATACCCGTGTCGGAGGTGGTCGATCACCCGACCTCGCTGATACTCAACAGCGGCGATGTGGAGTGCGGTTTTGTGGCGGAGGTCACGTTCTCGGGCGCGGTGACGGGTCTGCGGTTCGCCAACGAAACGGCTGGGACTTGGTTCAAGCTCGATTTCAGCTTTGCGGCGGGGGACAAGCTGACCCTTGACACTCGGAGCGGGCGGCTCGCGGTCAAGGTCACGCGGGGGACGACGGTCACGAATCTCCTGCGGTACATGGTGAGCGGGTCGCGGTGGCTCAAACTTGCCGTCGGTGCGAACCGCTTGGGCGTGACCGCAGACAGCGGCATTGACAATGCGGCGGTGACGATATCGGTGTATCGGCTTTTCGGGGGTGTGTGATGGTCTACTATATTCAAAAAATAGGCGGTGTCAGCGGCGAGGTCTACCCCGTCGCGGTCATCGACAGCCCGATCTCCGTGCGGTGGGTGAGGTGCTTTGACGAACCGGGGAATTTCGAGCTTTATCTGCCGTCAAGCGCGGAGCTTTTCACGCTTCTCGCCGCGGATATCGGGGTGCTCGTCGTCACCCGCGAGGGGGACGATATCCCCATGTACATCGAGGATTTCAAGCTCTCCGAGAGCGCCGAGGGCGAAACTATCCTGATCGGCGGGCGGACTATGGACGCAGTGATGACTTCGCGGGTCGTGGGGTATCCGACTACATACGCTCACTATCCGCCAATGGTGGTGGCTCGAAACCTCATGCTCGCCAATATGATTGCCCCCGAGGTGATCGAGAGCGACTACAGCTACGACCCTACGGCACGCAAGCTCGCGCCTTTGGAGGTGGAATCACCCTCTGCCCCCGGGGACAACATCACGCGGACATTCGGCGGCGAGAACCTTCTGACGGCGGTTGACGGACTGCTCCGCGAGTTCGGGCGCGGACTGAGGTGCAGGCTCATCGGCGGCGTTTTCACGTTCGAGTTCTACCGCGGCTCGGACAAGCCTCACGTCGTTTTTTCGGCGGACAACGAAATGCTGATCTCCTGCGAGTACGAGGTGGATATCCGCGATAAATGCAACGTGGTATTTGTGTCCGCGACGGGACCCGACAGCGAAACGCAGGCGGACGGCTCGAACCCGTACACCCTTGTGCGGCAGGCGGGGAGCTTCCTTTCGCAGGGCTTCGACCGCCGCGAGGGGAGCATGAGTGTGAGCGGCGTGCCGACCGAGGAGAGCGTGAGCGTTGACCTCAAGGAGTACACTTGGGAACAGGGGACGTACAGCAGTATGGACGGCAGCGACGTGTCTACCGACCTGTCTATACGATGTGGAGAGTATGTCGAGTGTGGAAAGCGTATCAGCATAACGGCGGCGCGAAGCACGGGCAACAAGACCCTGTACTTCAAAATCCTTTACTACGACCACAATCGTGAGTACATCCCCTACTCATCACCGGGAGTTGTAACGAGCGGGACAACCTTGACCCCGCCTGCAAACGCGGTTTATGCGAGGGTCACGCTTTCGCCGTACACGGGCGAGACCATATCGCCCTCCGACCTGACCTCCGCAAAGGCGCAGATACTCCGCGCCCGCGGGATAAGTGACTACAAAGCCGACGTCACGGAGCGGGGCACTTCGGGGATAACGCCGCCGCTGAAAATCCTGAACGCGCAGATCGCCGACACGGGGCTTTACAAGGCGGGCGTCGATTACGACCTGGGCGACACGGTCTACCTCGAAACGGCTCGTGGAGTGCGGGGCTCGGCAAAAATAACGGCGATAACAGAGGTCGAGGACGCGGAGGGCTACCGCATTTTCCCGACGTTCTCGGACTGGACGACTTTGTAGTTTGTAGTTTGTAATTTATAGTTTGTAGGAGGTGCAAAATGGCGATACAGTACGGATTTTTTGACAGCGCGGACGGCGACAGGCTCTACAGCGCCGCCGACCTCACGGACTATTTTCTTCGGCTGATACCCTCGGGAGTTATCGAGGGCGGCTTCGAGGTCACGGCTTCGGGGCTTACTGTGAGCGTGTCGGCGGGGTGGGGATTTCTCCAAGCCCGCTGGGTGGAGCTGACCGAGCCCGAGACCCTCACAGCCGCTGCCTGCACCACGGGCGGGGTGCGGTACGACCGCGTGATACTGCGGCTCGATCTCTCGCAGGCGGCTCGGAACATCACGCTCATGATAGCACAGGGCACGGCTAACGCCCCCGCGCCGCTCGTGCGAAACAGTACGGTTTACGACATTTCCCTCGCTGTGCTGATAGTCGGTGCGGAGGGTGTCGTGCAGGTCATCGACGAGCGCGCGGACAGCGCTGTGTGCGGCTATGTGCAGGGCTTCGGGGCGCTGGGCGGCATGAGTTTCGAGCGGCTCACACGGGCGCAGTACGACGCTATGGAAACGCATTCGGCGAGTACCATGTACATCGTCGGCGAGACCGATGGGACGTCGCTGTACGTGGGCGATGATCGGATAGGCGGCGATTCGGGCGGCAGCGCCCCCGTCAGCGCCCCCGTCAGCGCCTCCCTCTCCGCGCAAATGCTCTCGGCGCTGACGGTCAAGGCGGAAAAGGAGGACATCTGAAATGGCGATAGAAAAAACGGTTTTCACGGGGAGAACTCAGGCGGCAAACGCTCCCGAGGTCTATGCGTTCCTGAATGCGAACAAGGAGGGCTATTTTGACAGCGTGGAGATGGACGGAGCAACAGACAATATCACCTGTTATGTCGGCGAGACCCCCGTGCTTACACTTGGATTCGACGGAACGTCCAAGAATATAAAGATCACACTGACAAGCTGTCAAAACTTCAAAGGGACTTGTGCTTGTGATGGATTACAGCACCGTGTGGATCACCGAATCAAGTATGGGTACGACTGCGATACTGTTCTGCGGTCAGGAAAGCAGCTCAACATCGAGCTTGTATTATAAATGCGCCGATATTGTTCATAGCACAGCAATGTATGAATTCGTATATTCGCCAAGTGATGCTATGAAAGCGGCAGGATCGACAGCCTTTGTGCCAATCCCTCTTGGTGCAAACATTGAAAGCTATACGCCCGACGTTTATTTTACTCCGTACACTCAATACTTCAGGGTCGTATCAAAACTCACCGCGAACGGCAGGGAGTATTTTTACAACGGCATCATCGCCCTCGGGGATTGAGGTGATAGCATGGACGTGAGCATAATAATCAGCATTATTTCGGGGCTCGTGGCGATCGTGACGGTCATCATCAACACCCGCGCCGCCAATCGGGAAATGACACATCGGCTCGAAACAGTGCAGGCAGTCACGGATACGAAGCTCGACAACCTCATAGCCGAGGTTCGGGAGCACAACAATTTCGCAAGGCAAATGCCCGTTCTCGAAGAGCGGGTCAAAACACTGGAGCGTGAAATGCATGAGCTTAAAGCAAAGAATGGCGGGACTTCTTAAAGTGAAATCCCTCGTGACCCTCGCTCTGACCGCGGTTTTCTGCGGGCTGGCGTGGCGGGAGGTCGTTTCGGGGGAGCAGTTCATGAACATTTTTACGGTCGTCATAGCGTTCTATTTCGGAACGCAGACGGGACGGAAGGAGGAATAAAATGCTTGAAATACAAGGCAGCGGAGAGATAAGGCTCACCCGCGGAAATACGGCGGTGCTCGAGATCACGCCGTACATGGTAACTCCCGACGATCCTGTCATTCTTTCGGCGGGGGACAAGGTTCTGTTCACGATAAAGAATACTCTCGGGAAGGTGATGTTTCAGAAAGAGCTCGGCGCGGGAGACCAGGACCCCGACACCCACGCCCTGACACTTAACATAGAGCCGTCCGACACAGTGAACCGACCCGAGGGAGCGTACACCTACGATATTGTGCTGGTGTATTCATCGGGCGAAGCATACACTTTTATCCCAAAATCGCCGTTTATCCTCACTCCCGCAGTCGGAACGTACAAGGACCTGACGGGCGGTGACGGCTCATGAACGATGAACAGCGCGGAAAGATAAGCGGAGCGGTCGCGGGACGTGCGGCAGTTTCGGGACAGATAAACGGCACGGGCAGTGTGTCGGGAAACATCGGCTTCGGCTACGCCTGTCGAAACATTATCTCGCGCACCACCGACGAATGGAACGCCGACAGAGACCTTATTGCCAAGAAAAACACGATCTATGTGTACACGGATTACACAAAAGACGAATCTGAAAACAATGTGCCGAACATCAAGATAGGCGACGGGAAAGCGTATTTGATTGACTTACCTTTTGCTTATTCGGGCGGTGTTACGCAGGAGCAGATAGACTTTTGGAATAATAAAGTATCTGTTCGACTTGACGAAGAAAATTTTGAAAACGTAATTTTTTATACAGATTAAGGAGGAATAACAATGCCTGATATATCCAAAATAACTTTACCTTCTGGAACTACATACGACATTAAGGACGCCGTCGCAAGACAGGAAATAGCCGACATAAAAGTTGACCTGACCGGTGCTATGTTCTACGTGGGCATAACAACCACGGCTCTGACCGACGGCTCGACGACTGCAACACTCGTTATTGACGGCGAAAGCAGAACATTTGCGGCTGATGACGCGGGTGCTACTGTAATTTACGGCGATCTGGAGTTCGTGTGGAACGGCTCAAAGTGGCAGGAGTTCGGCTCAACGGGGAGCTTGAAAGCCCTTGCATTCAAAGACACGGCTTCGGCTTCGTATACCCCTGCGGGTACGGTCACAAAGCCGACGTTCACGGGAAGTTCGAGCAATGTTACAATAACAGTCACCGACAACACAAACGGAAATTATACCCCCGCCGGAACAGTAAGCAAGCCCACTTTCACAGGAACATCGACAACTTCAACAGGAAAATTCACTCCCGAGGGAAGCGTGACAGTAACGACCAACGCGACAACAAACAAGACCACGACTGTAAGCGCGACCACCGGAACAGCGACATATACGCCTGCGGGCAACTGCACCGGCGCGGCGGTAACCCTCAATACAACGACCGTGAACAGCATAACAGCGGTTGGAACACTTCCGACATTGACGACAACTGTTGCAAATGAAAATCTGACGATATCGTTCAATCAAGGCACCCTGCCGACAAAGGGCGCTAATACAACGGTCGCAACGTCCGTCAAATCGGTAACACAGCCGACTTTCACAGGGACAGGCGCAAGACTTGTAACAGGCAATATTCCTGTTCCGAACACATACACGGCGACATTCACAGGAACGGAGGGCGATATTTCGGTAGCAGGCACGCCAGGAGGCTCCGTATCGCAGCCCACATTCACGGGCACGAAAGTACAGCTTGCCGGCACAACGACTGCAAACGGCTCCGTATCTCAGCCGACATTCAACGGAACAGGCGCGACCATTACCGTATCGTGATGGGGGGTGATGAGGTGGCTGATATTTCAAAAATAACTGTCAATGGCACGACGTACGAGGTCAAAGACGAGAAAGCAAGAGTGAAGTATAATTCCGAATACACATGGCTTGATGAAGACCCCGTCATAGGCGAGTTTGAAATTGCCGCTGCGACGACGGGTTTAGATCAGACCGAGGGGACATTCTTTCCGGAATACGACAGATGTATACAAATAAAACTTGGTAATGGGCGTTCAAGATTTTCTGAATTGCCGTATATTATGGGAGGAGAAGTGAACACGGTCGAAAACCACAACGGCATATACAGAGGGAAGCAATTGTGTACGTTAAGTGAGGTTTCTTCGTTTATAGAAACACTTCACGACAAGGTTTCAAGCGGCGATTTTTCTGACTTGTACCTCGGAGACTACTTTCCTGTAACCATAACTACAACACTCCCTGATGGAACAATCAAGATCGAGACCGTGGAATTGATGATAGCCGCATTCAACTACTATTATAATATAGGAGACACCCCATTAAATAAACCCCATCTCGTGTTTATTCCGAGAGGTGCGGGTTTTGCGACTACAGCAAAAATGAACGAAACCAACACCACAGAGGGCGGATATCTCAACTCATATATGCATCAGACAGTGCTCCCTTGCTATGCCGCAAGTCTTAAGACAGCATTGAATAATCACTTGTTGTCGCACAGAACTATATTACCGAATGCAATTAATGCAAGTATCCCCTCAATGGCTGGAGCAGGTATGACGGGCGCATCAAGCAATTGGGCTTGGGGCACCATCGAATTACAGCTCATGAACGAGGTACAGCTTTACGAGTCTACGGTATGGTCCAGCTCCGCGTATGATGTGGGTGCGGATAACAGGCAGTTACCTGTATTCAAATTTATCAATCCCATGCAATTTGGTCGTCTCGACTTCTGGCTGCGCAGTGTCGTTTCATCTACGACTTTCGCTCGTTGCAACAACTACGGCGGTGCCCACATCACTGGCGCATCCTTCGCGCTTTACGTGCGCCCGCTGATTTTATTCGGCTAAGGAGGTACAGCATGAAAATGACATTTGACGAATACTTCCGCTCTGTAAACGACAAAGGCATGGACTTCGACGGGAACTATGGTGTGCAGACGGGACGGAAGGAGGTATAATATGAGCAACAGCAAACTGATCTGTTACACGCGGCTGTCACCCAACTGCAACAAGCCGCGCAGCCACAAGATCGACACGATCACCATTCACCACATGGCGGGGAACTTGACCGTCGAGCAGTGCGGCGAGGTGTTCGCGCCCGTGAGCAGGCAGGCAAGCTCCAACTATGGCATTGGTTCGGACGGCAGGATCGCGCTGTACGTGGACGAAGCGAACCGCTCCTGGTGCAGCTCGAATGCCGAGAACGACCACCGCGCCGTCACGATCGAGGTCGCAAACGACGGCGGCGAGCCCGACTGGCACGTTTCCGACAAGGCGCTCGCCGCCCTGATCGAGCTGTGCGCGGACATCTGCAAGCGCAACAATATAGCTCGGCTGAACTTCACGGGCGACACGTCGGGAAATCTCACGATGCACAAGTGGTTCGCCGCGACGGGCTGTCCCGGTCCGTATCTCGGCGGCAAATTTCCGTACATCGCCGCCGAGGTCAATAAGCGTCTGAGTGCGGCAACGTCTACGCCCTCAAAGTACATGACCTATAACGAGTTTGAGAAAAAGTATCTCGGCAAGGCGGTGGATTTCGATGGCGTTGCGGGGGTGCAGTGCGTTGACCTGTTCGATCAATACCTTAAAGACTGCTTCGGGATAACGGGCGTGTGGTGCAACGGCGCAAAAGACCTGTACAACAAATTCGAGAGCTATCCCGCGCTTGTGAAGGCTTTTGACAGGATACCCAATACCCGCGAACTCGTTGTTAAAAAAGGCGACGTGGTGATCTGGGGCGGCGGTTCGTGGGGACACGTCGGTATCGGAAACGGCGAGGGCGACGAAGATCGGTTCGTCACACTCGAAGAAAACACTCTCGGCAGGCATGAGCCGACACAGCTCGTCAAGCACTATTTCAACGGCTCGGGAGGAAATGACGGGTGCAGCCCCGTCCTCGGCGTTCTGCGTCCTAAAAGCGCCGCCGAGCCTGCGCTGAAGCCCCTCGACACCGCG
Organism: uncultured Ruminococcus sp.; assembly: GCA_902781565.1. Lineage (GTDB taxonomy): Bacteria > Bacillota > Clostridia > Oscillospirales > Ruminococcaceae > YE71. The sequence continues at coordinate 16,489 of CACZJT010000005.1, read as the reverse complement.
ATCTGGTACAAGCGCGGCGACAAGGACAAGGCAGGCGAGCATTCGATCTTCGCCATAAAACAGCGCATGAAGGCTCTCGGCTACAAGCTCGATGACACGGGCGGTTTCGGCGGCGGAACGGAAGCCGCCGTCAAGGACTTGCAGCGCAAAATGGGCTACAAGCAGACGGGCGTGATCGGAGAAAATTTTGTTAGGTTGGTCATGAGATGACGACAGCCCCCCGGGTCGCAAGGCTCGAGGGGCTTTTTTGCGCAATAGAAAAAGCCTGTCCGCAATTTGCGGACAGACCTTTCCCTGTCTCTTTTTAAAAATGAATCATTCTCTCTGTGTATTATTATACTACGCCCGGGGCAGGTTGTCAAGGGGTATTTTATCGACATTTTTCGACATTGTGGAGGTATTGCAATTTATATAACCTTTGTCAAACTTATTGCCCTAAAATCATTGATTTTACAGGTGATATATCTTTTTGGAATTTGCTCCGCCCAACTGACTTATGATAACCTTCGCCAGCGCGGGGTTCGGGTTTTTGATGTTTACGGGATACTGCAAGGTCTTTTCATACATGAACATCAGCTTTCACCCCTTTCCCACGGGAACGCCGTGCAGACCCAGTCCCAGCGCTCCTCCGCGCAGGAGGCAGCGGCTGTCAGCGGACCGTATTCCTTCTCGTACTCTTTCGTCAGCTTTTCGACGAGCTCGCGCTTTTCGCGGAAATACCTCAGCCCCTCTTGGCATTTGGGGTGGCTGTCGAGATAGAGCGCTGCATCATGCAGGGCGAATTTTGCCGCCTGTAGTCTGCGAAGCGCCTTTATGCGGTCATTTTCCATGCTTCACAGCCTCCTCCCCTATGAACGGCTTGTCGAGGGAGGGAAACAGCGTCCCCCTCGCCAGCGCGATCGCGTCGTCGTAGGTCTTTTCCCAGAACTGAACAGGTACATACGCCATGCCTATGGGCGTATCATCGGGGAAACGTCCCTTTGTTTCGGGGCATTTTCCCGCAGGCTTTTCGGCACTGTCACCCGTCAGACTGTCGATCATCATAACTGTAAGATCTTCCATTGAATTACCTCCGTTGTGATCGTTGATCGTCTGTCGTTTGCTTACATTACATATTATGACGGAGTTCGGCAGGGTGTGACAGTTATTGCGACCCAAAAAAAATAGCAGCACAAATCTTTCGGTCAAAAATCCACATTGCTGCGTAAAACTCCATTGCCGTGCGATGTTCAAGTCGTGCTTGTACTCACGGCTGCGTTAGTTTTCCTTGAACTGTGATTTTTTCTCTCGAAATGTTTATGCTGCTTTTTTGGGTCACTATAAGGTGTCAGCAGACAAAGATCGTTGCTGAGAGCGAGCCGATCATGGCGCGATGACTTAACAGGCGCGGGCAGCAGATCGTGCGGTGCTGCCTTGTCTTTTACATGAATAAGCTTGCGATATGATACACGATGCAGGAGAGCACCAGTGCGTTGCAGATGTAGAACAGCGCTACCTTGACTGTCCACTTTAAAGAGTGGGATTCCTTGTAGGTGGTGGAGAGTGCCATAAGGCAGGGTACGCTGAAAGTGGTGGCGAACATGAACGCCAGCGCTTCCGCTCCCGAGACAGCCTGCGACATGGCAGTTCCGAGGAGTGCTGTGTCGGTGGAAGTCCCCTGGGAGAAGAACGCGGCTTCCATTACGGAGTTGCCGCCCATGAACACTGCATTGAGCGTTCCGAGTACGGCTTCCTTCGCGAAGGCTCCGCTCAGGAACGCCACGAAGGTCTGCCAGCCCATTCCGAAGAAGCTGGTCACGGGCTCGATCACGGTACCGACGCGGTAGAGCAGGCTGTTGTTCACATTGCCGTCACTGCTGAATGACAGCACATAGAATAACAGCGAAACGAGGGTAACGGTGCCGAGGGCTCTTCTGAAAATGTCCCATGCCTTGAGTGCGGCTTCCTTGAATATGTGCTTCCAGTGCGCCTTGTGGTAGGGCGGGAGCTCCATTATCATTCCGCTTCTGGTCTCGGCGGGAGCGAGCTTTCTGCCGAATACCTTCGATACTATCATGATGGTCACGACCACATATGCGAGTATGCCGACGCATACCAGCATGGTCTGCCACCATGTAAAGAACATTCCCGACACCACGGGGATTATCGACCATATCGACGCGCAGGGTATCGCCCAGACTATCGACATTGCAAGCATTCTCTGACCCCAGTTGTCCATTACTCTTGTTCCGCAGGCGCCGCCTATCGTGCAGCCGAAGCCCATGAGCATGGGGCAGATAGCCTTGCCCTGCAAGCCCAGCTTCGAGAGCAAGCCGTCGAACTGATACGCCGCCCTTGCTATGAAGCCCGTTTCTTCAAGGAAACCGAATACGATGTTGACGCCCAGCACAAAGCTCGCCATAGATATCGTGAAGGATAGAGTGTTCGGTATCATCATGCTGAATATGTTGACTATCCACGGGTGAACGTTCCGGTCCGTCAGCAGCTTGTCAACAGGGTCGTGCAGAAGGGTCGGTATCATCTGACCCACTCCCGCGAAGGGCAGCATGACGATCATTGACACTAAGAACGCCAACAGAACGACGGCTATGCAGATGATCTTGCCCAGTACGGGTCTTGTCATAAGGCGGTCGAACTTCGACATCTTGTAGACCGCTCCCTGCGTTTTCGTTACGTTTTCGAGAAGCCCGCTCACCCACTCGAATTTCAGTCTGCTGTCCGTCTTGACATTTATACTGCTCTCGGGAGCGGCGACTGCGAGCTTGTGGGGCTTTTTCAGCTCCTCGGCGATAAGCTCCTTGAGCCTGTCGTAGTCCTTAGTATCGGTCGCATTGAAGGGCAGCACGGGGATACCCAGCTTTTCTTCAAGTGCTTTGGTGTCTATCTCCTTGCCCATGCCCTTTGCCACGTCCATCATGTTAAGCACCAGCAGCGCGGGCTTGTCGAGCCTTGCAAACTCCGCCAGCATGAACATACTTCTTTCGAGCTGTGAAGCGTCCACCAGCACCACTGTAAGCTCGCTCTGTCCCGACTTGATAAAATCGGTGGTGATGATCTCCTCATCGGAGTTTCCCGAGAGCCCGTAGCTTCCGGGCAGGTCGGTGACTATGTACTTGGTACCTTTGTAGGTGAAGGAACCCTCGTTCTTCTCGACGGTCTTTCCCGCCCAGTTGCCGACGTGCTGGCGTGCGCCGGTCAGATTATTGAATATCGTGGACTTGCCCGAATTGGGCTGTCCCAAAAGTGCTATGCTTGCGCTCATGCTGTTTCCACCTCGATCCTTTCGGCATCTGCCCTGTTGAGCGAGATCAGCGTTTCCCTGAGATAGATGAGCACAGGCATTTTCCTGTCATTTCTGACCGTCTGAAATGCTGTTCCCTCGGTGATACCTATTGAAGTGATGCGGTTCAAAAAATGATCGTCACCGCTCACAGAGAGTATCCTCCCCTGCATATCCGTTTTTGATTCTGTCAGCTTCATATCTTTCCTCCCGATAATTATTTTGTAGGTCTACTTTTGTTTTTGCGAGCTGCACCCGCTGCACCCCGAGCAGCCGCACCCGCAGCCCTTGCCTGCCTTTTTTGCTTTGAGCTTGCTCCTGACGATCAGAAAAGCGACCGCCGCTATCACGAGCAGCAGCACTATCGACATGATATTTTCCGAAAGCCACGTCATACTATCTTCCTCCTTTGATTAGCATAAGCTAACCTATGTGCATTTTTTTGTCGGCATATAGCCGACAAGAATCGTTATTCCATTCCGCAGAGCCACTTCCAGCCCTTTGAAAAAAAGGTGTTTATGGTCTCGGCGTAGTGCATGGCAGCTTCTCGTGTAAAATCGTGCCGTATCGGCTGCAACACCGCCTCCACATTCGATGACACGAGCAGGTGAAACTCACGCCTGTCAAAATCGGGAACGTGGTCGCCGCGCCTGCGCAGCGCTTCGATATATTTGAGCGAACTCTCCTCCTCCATTTCGGCAAGAGTATGGGCATAGTCCTCATACCTTGTTCCCTGCGAACAGCATACCAGCAGCTTGAACTCATCAAAATGATCGTAGATGAACGCCATTGCGTAAACGGCATCTTCATTCAGAAACGCCGCCGCCGCACCGATCTCCTTGATAGCGTCGTGTTCTTCTTTCTCCTTGCGGTAATAAAGCTCACCGAACACATCAAGCGTCGGCTGTACAAGGTGAGCGAACATATCCTCCTTGCCCGGGAAGTGCTTGTAAAGCCCAGAGACTGTTATCCCTGCATTTGCAGCTATACGCCGCATAGATGCATTCTCGAACCCATAGGTCAGAAATTCATTCTTTGCTGCCGAAATGATACGCTCATGGCTCCCGGTCTTGTCTCTTGGCATTTCATCACCCCATTCGGTGAACAATGTTCTCTTATATTAAGATACACCGTTCTCCTACATTTGTCAAGAGGGTCTCCACGATTTTGTCATTTTTCATAGTTTTATCGAGATCGATCTCTCATTTTTTTACAGGCACCGTACTGCCGCATACTCAAAAACATATTGATGAATAAGAACCGATGTGATATAATCAATTTAGGTTAGCGCTAACTAACTGCGTTGCGCTCAAAAGCACAAAGTATAACACTTAATGAAACGGAGTATAAAATGCAAAAATTAAAAAACCTGACAAACAGTGAGATCAATACTATCTCGAAACAAATAGCCTGCTGCGTTATGCAACAGGCTCTTTCAGGTCTACGTATCAAGACTGCTGTAATACTTTTCCAGCTCGGGACGTGCGGCTATGTAATACTTTTCCAGCCGCTTGTCGAAGTGCGTCCCCATTCCCTCCATGATGATCTCGTTCGCCTTCTCGAAAGACATTTTCTCCTTATAGACGCGCTTGCTGACCAGCGCATCGTAAACGTCCGCCACCGCCATGATACGCGCTTCCAAAGGTATTTCCTCACCTTTCAGCCCGTCGGGGTAGCCCGAGCCGTCCCAGCGCTCGTGGTGATAGTGCGCCACATTCTCGGCAATGACCTTGAACTCGTCGTCGTCCGTGCCTTCGAGTATCTGACGGACTATCTTGGCACCCTCCGCCGAATGGGACTTCATTATCTCGAACTCCTCGGGAGTGAATCGCCCCGGCTTGCGGAGTATCGCGTCATCGACGGCTATCTTTCCGAGGTCGTGCATAGGCGCCGCCTTTATGACGTTGCGGCAGAACTGCCCGCTCAGCTCAAAATCATCGTCCTTCCTCATCTCGCTGATAAGGATACGCACACCCTCGCTGGTACGCTTGATGTGACCGCCCGTGGAGTTATCGCGGCTCTCGACCATAGTCGCCATGCTGAGCACCAGTCTGTCATGCATCTCGATGATGTGCCGCGTCTTTTCGGCGACCTCATTTTCGAGCATGGTGTTGTACATCTGATTTTTCGTATCATCGGTAACAAAAAGCTGATACCCTCGGTCATGCTTGCCGTCAAAAAGGTGGCTGATCTTTATGAGATATACCCTGTCATCCTTCGGGTAAAGCTCCGTATCCTGAGTGCTGTCCTCCTCGAACAGTTTGAGCCAGCCGATGATAGCCGCACCTATCGGCATATCGTTCGTCAGCTTCCTGTCAACGTGTATCTCTTTAAGCTCCGGGAAAAAGCTCTTGGCTGTTTCGTTGCTGCCGAGGTACTTATATTTGAAATCGAAGGAGATGAACCCCGTAAGTCCTTTTTCCGCCAGCGAATCTATGCCCGTGTCGGTGATATCGTAAAGGCATACGCGGTGGGTAATGAGAAGGAAAACAACCTGTGCCAGTACATAAGACAAGGGCATCAGCTCTATAGTAGCGCTTATGGACTTGCGGAACAGATAACTTCCCAGCGAAAGGAACTCCACTATGAACAACAGTGCGATAAGGTATCTTGACACATCGTTCTTCTTGTTGAATGCGTAGATCATCACCGCAAAGCTCACGAGCGTATAGCTGATTATTATGACTAAGAACAGGGTATGGACGGGTCCGTATTCCCTTTCTATCACCATCTCCCCGTCTGCCTCTGCCAGTCTCAGGGACTTATAGAATATGTCCGTCTTTCCGGCAAGGCATACGGTGGAATAGATCAGCGTATTTACGGTTATCACAAATGCGTGGACGTACTTCGGAACGTTTATCCTGCACAGGGATATTATGCTGAACATCACGAACACTATATGATAACAGCCGCCGAGATAGATCACTTTAAGACCCGCCAGCTTGCCGTCAAGGGAATCAGAGAAGGTCTGTAGGATATATCCGAGATTCGATATTGGTATCATCACGAACAGAAGCGTTATGAAAAGATTGTTGCGCTTATGCCAAGTGTAAGCGTACAGCAGCGTAAGCAGCGTAGAGATGACAAGCACACTCCCGTAGTAGATCTCTGTCATTATGTCCCCTGCTTTCTATTTCTTAATAAAAAAATCATTTATCCTCTTGTTGAAATCGGGAGCTTCCTCATAGGCAGAATGTCCCAACTTCTCGTACATATACAGCTCGCAGCCGAGCTTTTCGGCTATCTCCTCCGAAGCCTGCGGCGATACGACCTTATCTCTCCGCCCGCCCAGCACCAGCACGGGCGAGCGTATCTCTCCGAGCCTGTCATAGGTGTCGCAGGTCAGGCAGGACTTCGCAAGAGTCACGAACCTGTCGGGCGGTACGGTATCGACGAACCGCGCAAGAACGGGCATGATATGCTCATACTTCTTTATGTAAGCGTCCGAATAGCACCTGTGGAGCATATCGTTAAGGAAGCCTTTCATGTCCCCCGTGCTTATAAGCTCAGTCCATCTGCCTATCGCCTCGCGGATAGTGTCGTTCGGACGGCAGAGGGTCACACCGAGGACTAAGCGGGCGGTCTTTTCGGGGTGACGCAGCGCAAGGTACTGAGCGATCATTCCGCCCTGCGAGATACCTGTGATATGCGCCCGCTTTATCCCGAGAGCGTCCATACCCTCGGCGATATCATCAGCGAAGTCCGCCGCGGTGATGCCCTCAAAGATATCGTCCCTGCGGTCGAACACCACCACGCGGAAGTCCTTGCAGAGAGGCTTGTACATTTTAGCGAGCATGAGCCCCGACCCCCGCAGCCTTCTCAGCGAGAGCCCCGGTATCAGCACCACGGGCTTTCTGCCCTGACCGAAGGCGGCATAGTCCATAGAGCCGCGGGAGATATCCACGCTCCCCTCTATCGTATCAAAAAACACGCTGATGACACCTCCCGTTTTTTTATCGTTTACTGTAAATAGTGTAACATATCCGAGGAAATAAATCAAGACACAAAAGGTATTTTTTACAAAAATCCCTTAATTTCACTGATCTATAACAATAAAAAAAGCCGCGATACCTCGCGGCTGAAAAGCTGGTAGTCGGACTCGAACCGACGACCTGCGCATTACGAATGCGCTGCTCTACCAACTGAGCCATACCAGCAGCTATCAAAAGACCTCGTTGGTCAATCTCACAACATTTATATTATATCACGAAATCGTCCTTTAGTCAATAGCGTTAATATTTTTTTTACATTTCAAGTCTGCCGAGCTCGATCCTTTTCATGACGACAGCTGTCACAAAGCCAAAAAACACCGAAAATGTAAGGAAGTACAACATCTGCGGCAGCACAGCCGCTCCCGCGGATCCGACCTCCGTGACCGTTTCGGACGTGAGCGACGAAACAAGGGTGTAGGAAAAGACTATCATCGCCCCTCCGATACCTCCGTACACCGCAGCGAGTATGCCCCTCTTTTCGGGATCGAGCGCCGCAAGCAGCGATACCGCACAGATAAAGAGCTGTAGGAACACTATCGCAAGATACCAATAGAGGAACATGACAATGCCGAGCAGCAGACCCGTCCGCGAAAATGACAGCATGAGCGCCGTATTCAGCGCAGACTTATCCGTGCCCTCCGAAAGGAGCAGCGAGATCGTGTTGAGTGCAGCGAACAGCAGCCTTGAAACAGCCGTCCATATGAGGGTGTTCAGAAGCATACTCGCCGTGAACGCCGACCTTGGCAGCGGAAAACTCTGCATAAACATCGCGTCACGCCCCAGCACCGACCTGCGGAAAGTCATCAGCGGCAGGACAAATGCGGGTATGTAAAGCAGATACGGAAGCACGACGAACATTCCGCTCATGACCCACAGCGGCAGCTCCGCCGAGGTCAGCTTTCGTATCAGAGATATGCTCGCGAAAAACACGGTGCAGAGCAGAAAGATAACAGCTGATATAAGAAAAAAGCGACCGCAGTTCTTTTTCAGATCGTACAAGAATGATCTAAGCGTCCGTTTCATCTTTCGGATACCTCCCCTCTGCGGCGCTGCCGTAATAGCTCACCGTCCCGCAGCGCAGGGTCAGCAGATCATCGGCGGTGTCAAGAAAGGCATTATCGGCGGTGATGACCGCAGAGTCCTCTTCCGCAAGCGCTGATATCCTGCCGATGATGAGTCCCCTGAGCCCCCCGTCACCGTCAAGGCAGCGGGTCGGCTCGTCGAGCAGGAAAAGCCTTGCGCGGCGGGAGGTCACGAGTATTGTCTGTATCGCCGACCTCATTCCCGCAGAGTATTTCCCGAAACGCCTGCCCATGTCCGCACAGATATCTCCCAGAAGCCTTACCGCAAGTCCCGTGTCGAAGTCTATACAGAAATGGTGATAGTACCGCACAAGCTCCGTCAGAGTCATATCGGGCGGAAGAATATCCCTGTCGGGAAGGTACGCCGTGACCTCCTTAGCCTCTCTGCTCGCGGGAAGTTCGCCGCATACGGTCAGTTCACCCGCTGTGGGACGCAGGACTCCCGCCGCAAGCCGCAGGAAAACGCTCTTCCCCGAACCGCTTTCACCCGTCAGGGAAACAAGCCTGCTGCTGTACATATTTACGGACACTTCCGACAAAGCGGGCAGTATCCCGAACTTCTTTCCGAGTCCCGTACAGGTCAGGACCTGTTCCACTTTGCCGCCCCCTCTCCAAAACACGGGGGGAAACACCGCGAAGCGGCGCTCCCCCTCGTTCATGAGATCAATAATAAGTTGTCAGCGTTCCTCGCAGATAAGCCTGATAGCCGTCCTGTCCTCGCCCTCGATAGTGACGTTCGCGAAAGCGGGAATACATATCATATCGACTCCGAGAGGGGCAAGATACCCCCTTGCGATAGCTACTGCCTTGATAGCCTGATTAGCCGCACCCGCTCCGATAGCCTGCACTTCGACAGCGCCGCTGTCACGGATAACTCCCGCGATAGCCCCCGCCACGGAATTGGGCACCGATCTCGAAGAAACCTTTAAAATCTCCATGCGCTTGACCTCCCCGTAAAGGATACGGAAGTTTCTCTTACGTACCCGCTCTATAGGTATATTATACTACGATCGAGCCGATAATGCAATATTAAACTTTTGTTTTGTAAATTATCTGATAATCAGCCGCTCGATTTTGTGCGCTTTGCCGATTCTTTCATCAAAGTCTATGATGACGGCATTTATAAACGAAGGGTTTTCGCTGGGCTTGAAGGTCACGGGGGTGTGATACTTCATCTTTTCTATCGCGATATCCGCGTCAACGCCCAGCACCGAAAGCTCGGGACCGCACATTCCCACATCGGTGATGTAAGCCGTGTGACCGCCCAGTATGCACTCATCGGCAGTCTGTACGTGGGTATGTGTGCCGAGAACAGCGGTCACCCGCCCCGTCAGATAATGCCCGAGAGCCTTCTTCTCCGAGGTAGCTTCGGCGTGAAGATCTACGAAAATGTTCGGTGTATCAAGCTCCTTGATGAGCCTGTCCACGTAGAAAAAGGGATTCTCCAGCGGTTCGAGGTCTACCGTCCCCATGAGATTTATCACGGCTATCTTCACGGGGAAGATATCAGCCACGTATACCCCATGCCCGGGAACACCGTCGGGATAATTGGCGGGGCGAAGCAAACTATCCAATTCTTCGTACAGTTCCATGCTCCCGCGCTGTCTGAACGAGTGGTTCCCGCCCGTCACAACGTCCGCTCCGAGCCTTATGAGCCTGTCATATGAAGCGCGGCTTATGCCGTTTCCCACCGCAGAGTTCTCGCCGTTCACCACCGTAAAGTCAACGCCGTACTCGCGCTTGATCTTGTAGAGCCTGTCCTCAAGAATGTCGATGCCCGCCGTTCCGACGACATCTCCGACAAATAGCAGTTTCATTATTACCCTGTTTCCCTTTTCCGTTCAGAGCCCAACAGCAGTCCGCAGAGCGTCGGTCTTGTCGGTCAGCTCCCACTTGACGCCAAGCTCCTCACGACCCATGTGACCGTAAGCCGCAAGAGCCTTGTACTGAGGTTTTCTGAGGTCGAGCTCCTCGATTATCGCCGAGGGTCTGAGGTCGAACACCTTAGTAACAGCCTCGGAGAGTTTCGCGTCGCTCACCTTGCCCGTACCGAAGGTATCCACGCGCACCGAAACGGGGGAAGCCACGCCTATCGCATATGCCAGCTGTACCTCGCACTTATCGGCGAGCCCTGCCGCTACTATGTTCTTAGCCACCTTGCGGGCAGCATACGCCGCCGAGCGGTCTACCTTCGTGGGATCCTTGCCCGAGAAGGCTCCGCCGCCGTGACGACCCATTCCGCCGTAAGTATCGACGATTATCTTGCGGCCCGTAAGACCCGAATCTCCGTGAGGTCCGCCGATAACGAAGCGTCCCGTCGGGTTGATGAAATACTTGATCTCGCCGTCGATAAGCTCCGCAGGGATAACGGGCTTTACGACGTGCTCTATCATATCCCTGCGTATCGTTTCGAGGGTAACATCGGGGTCGTGCTGGGTAGAGATAACTATGGTGTCTATGCGGACGGGCTTGCCGTCCTCGCCGTACTCCACCGTCACCTGCGTCTTGCCGTCGGGACGGAGGTATGTGAGCTCTCCGCTCTTTCTCACCTCTGTGAGCTTCTTAGCCAGCTTGTGAGCCAGCGATATCGGAAGCGGCATAAGCTCGGGAGTTTCATTGCAGGCGTAGCCGAACATCATGCCCTGATCGCCCGCGCCTATATCGCCCTTATGCTCGTCACGCCCTTCGAGGGAATCGTCAACGCCCTGAGCGATATCCGCGGACTGCTTGTCTATCGTGGTAAGAACGGCGCAGGTATCGCCGCTGAAGCCGTAGGCGTCGCTGTCATAGCCTATCTCGTTTATGACCCCGCGCACCACCGAGGGGATATCCACCTTAGCCTTGGTTGTGATCTCGCCCATGAGCATCACCATGCCCGTGGTCGCCGTAGTCTCGCAGGCGACTCTCGATTCGGGGTCTTCCGCGAGCAGGGCGTCAAGCACCGCGTCGGATATCTTGTCGCACACCTTGTCAGGGTGTCCCTCCGTAACGGATTCCGATGTGAACAGTAATCTTTCCATTTTTCATCTACTCCTTTTCCATCAACATTCGGAGCAAAAAAACGCTCCGGAAAATCCGGAGCGCACATTATATCACACTTTGGATTTTCCTCATCTTTCGGAGACTCTGCTCCGCAGGAATTAGCACCATTGCACTCTCGTGCCGGTTGCCGGGCTTCACAGGACCTGTTCCCTCAGCCGCTCTTGATAAGGTCATATCCGCCCGTAAGCGGACATAGTTAAATATATCACAATGCTTATTATACACCCTCCTCCCGAGTTTGTCAAGACAAACCGCATAAATCGGAGGGCATGATTTTGTAAATTTTTCATGAAGAAAATTGTCAAGTATCCGATCAGCCGATGATCTGAGCATATGAGCGGTCTTTGAGCATAGCGATACCGTTCTTCTCGAAGTCTTTCAGAATGCCCTTGCCGAACTTTTTCTCGACAATATCCATTCCCTCGCCGAGGCTCGGGTAATGCCTTTCGATACGGTGCATATCCGTACCCATGACCTGAACATAGCCCTCCTTTATCAGCTTGAAGCAGCGGTGGCGGGACTTGAAATGTACCAGCGATTCGGCGTTTATCTGTCCCAGCACGTCCAGGTCCATGAGCTCGCAGAGCGACTTGTAGCTCGTGTAGTTCAGATAGCGCTCGATATGCGCCACAAGTATCTTCATTCCCTGATCCTCTATCATGCTCTCGACGCCGCGAATGATCTTCTCGTCGATCTTCGTGTAGGGCATTTCAAGGAGCATGAACCCCGTTCCCTGCATAGTGAGCTTGTCAAGATCGTCATTTCCGACCAGCGCATGATTGTATAGTATCTCACCGCCCAGAAGTATCTTCGGGTGCTCGGGTTTAAGGTAGGGCTTGATCTTCTCGTAAGCGTTGTTCCTTCTTTCAAGGAATTTATGTATGGTGGTCTTTGAGCAGTAAAAATGCGGGGTAGCGACAACGAGATCGACGCCGTCTGCCGCCATATTGTCGAGCAGCTGTATTGATTCTTCGATATCCTTTGCGCCGTCGTCTATCCCCGGCAGGATATGGGAATGAAAATCGAGCTTCATCTTTTTTTCTTCACTTTCCTTTCCGAAACTTCCAAAAATGGTTTGCCATGACTAATTATAGCACATTCCCCGCCGCTTGTCAAGCATAAAAAACAGGCAGAACGCAAAACGCCCCGAAGCGTCTGACAGCACTTCGGGGCTTTGACGAAAACTATTGCCTGTAGTCGTTTATAACTCTTACGATTATATCGAACAGCTTTTCCACCTCATAATCGCCGATGATTGGTTCGAGATGAGAGCCGCCTATGCCCGAATCATCGGTGAGGAACACATAAGTACCGCCGCTCATGATCGCCAGCGAACGTGCGAAAAGCTCCGTCTCGCGGTCGCTGCCCGAGGATACTATCGGGACTATGCGTATGCCCTTCTCGCCCGCAGCCTTTGCGGCTTCGAGAAGCTCGTCCTCGGTGCCCTCGTGAGGGGGCGCGTCGAAGATGAGGAAGGCTATCTTTACGGAATCCTCGCTCCACTCGCCCTCGGTGACGGTCTCTTTGAGCACCTGTGCCACAGCTTCGGGGTAATCTCCGCCGCCGTCGGCGAACTCGTTATTGAGGGAGGACTGTATATCCTTCACGCTGTCGGTGAAGTCTAAATGCTTGGTAACGTAGTCATCGCCCTCATCGCGGTAGAAGCTCACTCCGTACTTCACGCCGTCAGTACCGACTTCGCGGGTTATCGCCGAGAAATCGCTCTGCAAGAACAGCAGCTCGTCCGACATCGAGCCCGTGGTATCGACGATGAAGCGCACCTCCGCATTGCTGAAAACCGTACCCTTGCCGTCAAAAACGACTTCCTCGGAGCTTATGCCCGTATCGTTGCCCTGCTCGTCCTTCTCGCGGGCTTTGAGGTCGAAGTCCTGCGACTTGCCGTCGCTCGTGACGGTATAGGAATCGCCGCTTCCGAACAGATACGCCGTACCGCTCTTGTCGGTGACAGCGTGCCATACCTCGCTGCTGCCGTCTTTGAGGACGACCTTAGCATTCACGACCGCATTACCGTCGCTGTCCTTAACGGTCACGGCAGTCCTGTTCGTAGGGTCGAGCCCGAAGGCGGGGAAGCTGATAGTACCCGCGTTCACGAGGTTCGAGAAGAAGCCCCAGTTATTATTGTCGTTCCACTCGCCCGCGGTCAGCTGACCCGCTTCGGGAAGTTCCGAGGGTTCTTCTGTCACTGAGCTGTCATCGGGCTCGGGAACGGGCTCTTCATCGCGCAACGCAGCCTTAGCAGGCTCCTCGCCTTTCTCTGCGACCGCTCCCGCGACCGCAGTTTCCTCCGAGGTTCCCGCGCCGGCGAAAGCTTCGGCGTCCATCATTCCGTCAAGAGTTGCGAAAGCCGCAGACTTCTTCGCCTTGCCCACATCATCGGCAGCCGCGGTTCCGTAGTCCGCTTCTCCCTCCGCGCCGTCGGCGGCTTCGGCGGCTTCCGCAGCCGCGGGAGCTGTTTCAGCCACAGCACCGTCTGCCGCTCGCGCTTCATCGGCGGCGTCACCTGCGGTGATACCGTTGGTCTCGGGCGCGGCAGGAGCAGCGCCCTTGTCCGCAGAAGAATATGAGTTGTCCGCGCTCCCGCAGGAAGCTCCCGCTATCATCATGGTAACTGCCATCATTATGCTGATATAATCACGTTTTTTCATATCAAACGCCTCCTTTACCAATATAGACGAAAAGCGCAGAGAGGATATTACACGTTTTTCAAAAATTTTTTGAGATTTTGCAATCTGTTTCATTCTGTTGCAGTTCAGCTCATTTAATGCCCGATTCTACGTCACTTTTTCCGGTAGAAACCATAAAACTACCGAAACAGCGCAAAACCGAAAAAATCAAGCCGGGATCATATTTTGGTAGAAATCCGGCAGATACCTACCGCCGTCAAGGTTGGTAGAAAATTGGTAGAATATCAAACTTGAGGACGGCGGAAGTGTATTCTACCGTCAGCGCAGAGTGACAAAGGACGGCAAGCAGTTTGACATTCTGAAATTCCGTTCGATGATCGAGAATGCCGAAGCAGACGGAAAGCCGCACCCTGCTACCGACAATGATGACCGAATGCAGGATATGATATTAAAGCTACAACAAAATGGTCGCAGGAATTCTACCTTAGAATAGAAAAGGAAAGAAAATGAACATTTTAATATTAACTGATAAGTATTATCCCAACCCTTTAGCAAATGCGATATGTGTACAAAACATAGCTGACGTCTTTGTACAGCAAGGTCACAAGGTTGATATTCTTGCATATAAAGATAGCGGTATTTCAGGAGAAAAGAAGCACAATGATTGCAATGTCAAATATATAACACCTGATTCGAGAACACGTTTGTTTTATTATGCAAAGAATTTCCCGAATAGCACCAAAGCAAGAATCGCCGAAGGTGCCGCAAAACTAATGAACCGTTCAAAAAAGTTCGTTATGATGCCGTTCTTTCCGATGTACTCCTTTGATTTTTCCAGAAGAATATACCATCAAATAATAAGGCTGCACAACAAACGAAACTATGACCTTGTTGTAAGCGTATTCTCCCCATTTGACTCAACGGTACTTATAAGGTATACAGCACAAGGCTCAGTACAAGACGAGGATCTTGCTTTTCAGGTTCTTTCTGTTCATCTAATAATCTCTCTGCTTCAAAATCAATAAACCACTTTGCAATATCTGCTTCTCTATCACGAATATCATAATTTGGCATTAAATCCATGATCAGTATAAACAATGAAATAGTGCTGTATCTTTTCAACTCAGGAGATTTGTCAGGAAACATTTTATTTAGATAGTCCAAAATGCGATATATGGTTTTAGCATCAGTGGACGAAGCATCAAAATCCTTTGATTTTTCATACATTGCATTTAAATCTCTATCTTTTATATTGCAGATACCTTTGTTCAATTCAAGAAGTGTCATTTGAGCCGCTATGAGATCATAGGTAAATCGAGTATTGGAAAAATGAACTTTAGTAAAGAACTCATGGTTAGTAAGACCTTTGATGAAATCTCTCATGCGGCCTGGCATTGCATTTCTTTTCTCTTGAGCTTTTAAAGTTGTACCATTTTGAAGTCTCAAGAACATTTCTCGAATTTCATCTTCATTCTGTGTATCAAGAATAACAAAGTCTAAATTATAGCTATCTATTATTGTAGCAACATCCATATCGAGTTCGCTATATTTCTTATTTGCAACTTCATAACCATTTACAGGCTCGGCATCTTTAGGCAAGGCAAACTCATCATCATAGAATGACAAAACTGCACGAATGCGCTGCTGTCCATCAATAACATCGTATGTATCATTATTTTTCTCATGTTAGTAGATCTTAGGTACATCAAAATCTCTTAATATCGAGTCTATCAATAGCTGTTTCTGTGCTTTTGTCCATACTGCTGGTCGCTGATAATCAGGATTAGTATCAATTTTCTTACGTTTCTTGGCGAGCGTAAAAAGCGGCCATGTTGCTTTCTTTAACATAATCTCAACTCCTTATTAACGGGTATAGTCACCCTTATTCCATAATTATCCGATATTCCAAAACCGTTCAAAGAAAATCTTGAGCTTTTCAATGACAGTTTCTTTCTTAGCCTTGCGATTTCCGCCACCACCGCCGAAACGTGATACAGCGGGCAGTATCTTGTCAATATCTGTTCCAGTAGTTTTGATACCACCGTCACGGAAAGCACCTGCCACAAATGCCCTTGTTTCTTCCTCTTTGAGCTTTTCCTCGGTTATCAGTGCCACAAGAGCCTTTTCACGCTCCTCGGCAACATAGCTGTGCCACTCGTTCATAACATCATCAACATCGTTGATACCGTTGATGAAGTTCTCGATAAGGTCTTTCTTGCTTCTCAGCTCAGGGCTGGAGTCAACAGCTTTCTGAATAGTGATAAGCACTTCCTTGTCCATACAGTGACTATCGTGATACTTTGTTACAAGCATAAGAATATAGTCGATATTGATCTCTATCTGCTTGATAAGCTCTATTTCAAAGACAATATCATCGTCAATGTCGGTCAGTTCACCTCTTTCACGGCGAGCCTTCCACTCATCACGCAAGTCCTGATACCGTCCGAG
>CACZJT010000004.1 GCA_902781565.1 uncultured Ruminococcus sp. | reverse complement strand
CGAACCTAAACCACAAAGCGCCCCCAAGAACCGCAAGTCCGAAAGCCCAAGTTAAATCGGCGATACCAAAAAATGTGCAGTAAGGGCAGAAACGTCCCGACCCGCACAAAGTACCGTGAACAAGACGTATCGCCGATTTAATTGTGCAATAGAGCGAACGCGATTATTGCACAACCCCAAACCTGCCGCAAGGCAGGCATAAGCCTACCGAACCCGCAGGTAATCACGGGCGAGGGTATTAACTTCGATAATACTTGCTCGCCCCTACATTGGACGTGCGATATAGGAGGTCGGGGCAAGCCCCGACCCTACACCGAATCATGCGGGACGAATGGCGGGAGCAAGCCCCCGCCCTACATCGGTTTGTGCAGTACGGTCAGCCTTGCAAAATATGATTTATCCATATTATTAAATCAGATATCAAAAAAGGTCGGACTTTCCCCGAAATTTTAAGTAAATTTTAGGTATAACTTAAAGTACGTTTAAGTAAAGGGCTTTATACTATTACTTGTAAGATAAAACAAAACACGGAGCAAAACTCCGAAGGAGGAATATCATATGAAAGCAAGGATAGTATCAAGGACAGTAAGCGCGGCGGCGGCGGCAGTTATGCTCATGGGTGCGGTGAGCTTCACCGTTTCGGCTGACGAGGACAGCTCGAATACTTTCACATTCTCGGACAATGGTATCACAGCCCCAAGCGACGGCTCGGGCTACAAGATAGACGGTACTTCCCTTACCATAAATGAAGCCGGTACCTACACCGTCACGGGCGAGTGCGCCGAGGGCAGTATCACTATAAAGAAAGGCACCGAGGGCGTGACCCTCATCCTGAACGACATTAAGCTCACCTCTTCGGAGACCGCTCCGCTGACCGTGGGCAAGGGCACTTCGGCTGTCGTTGCGGTGACAGGCACTAACGTACTCACCGATGCGGAAGACCCCGCAAACGAAAGCTCGACCGATGAAGCAACAGCAGACGCCTTCGAGGGCGCGGCGGTCAAGGTCAAGAGCGCGGCAAGCGTGACCTTCACGGGCTCGGGTACTCTCACCGCCGACGGCTCCGCCTGCAAGAACGGTATCAAGGGCGGTGAGACTGCTTCTATCATCGTGGGAGAGTCGGCTTCGGACAGCCTTACCCTTAATGTGAGCGCTGCGAGCAACGCCCTTTCGAGCGACGGCAGCGTTACCGTAAACGGCGGCACTGTGAACCTGACTTCCGACGGGGACGGTCTGAAAGCCTCCCCCGATGAGGACGACACCGAATCCGCAGGCACTGTCACCGTGAACGGCGGCTCGCTCAATATCGTCAGCGGCGAGGACGGCATTCAGGCTGACAAGGGCTTCACCATGACGGGCGGTACAGCTGATATCACCACCTCGGGCGGATATAAGAACAACAAGACCATAGAAGCCGCAGACATCTCCGCAAAGGGCATAAAGTCCGACAGCTTCATCACAATTTCGGGCGGCGATATCAAGATAGACGCCGCAGATGACGGTATCCATCTCAACGGTACAGAAGGCTCCGAGACTGTGAGCATCACGGGCGGTAAGCTCGATATATCCTCGGGCGACGACGGCATACACTCCGACTACCTGCTGAACATCGGCAGCGAGGACGGCACAGCCGACCCCGATATCACCGTGACCACCGCAGTCGAGGGCATAGAGGGCGCAAAGATAAACCTCTGCTCGGGAAGCGGCAATATCCGCACCTCCGAGGACGGCGTGAACGCCGCTAACAGCGACCTCTCCAACTACACCTTCGAGCTGAACGTCCTTGGCGGGAACTGGTACGTGAACGCGGACGGCGACGGTCTTGATTCAAACGGCAACATGACCGTGAGCGGCGGCTATACCGAGGTGTTCGGCGCTCCGAACGGCGGCAATGCGGCGCTTGACTACGGCGACAGCAACAATTCCTTCACATACACGGGCGGTACCGTCATAGGCATAGGCTACGGTCAGATGGCTACCGCCCCCACATCGGGGAGCTACATCGCCTTCGGTCAGGGCGGCATGGGCGGCTTTAACGGAGGTCAGCAGAACGCCGACGGTACTCAGCCCACACCTCCCGACGGTACGGCACAGAACACGGACGGCACAGCTCCCGCTATGCCCGAGGGCGAGGCTCAGCAGAATGCCGACGGCACACCTCCCGCCATGCCCGAGGGCGAGGCTCAGCAGATGAACGCGGGTAATACCGCTTCGGCTGTGAACATCACCGCAGGCACAAAGATAGAGATAAAGGACAGTCAGGGCAACACCGTTTATTCGGGAACGGGCGTGAAGAGCGCGAACCACATCGTGCTTGCTTCCGATAAGCTGGACAGCTCCGAGACATACACCCTCTACCTTAACGGCACGGCTTCGGGTACGGCTACGCTTACAGAGGGCGCCATGAATCAGGGCGGCTTCCCCGGCGGTCAGGGCGGCGGACGTCAGCAGTTCACACAGCAGGAGCAGACCGTTACGGTCGCGGCAGTCGCCGATAAGACGGTAGGCGACGAGCCTTTCGACCTCTCGGTAAGCTCAACTGCGGCGAACACCTGGTATATGTTCGAGTCCTCGGACAGCAATGTGGTAAGCGTTTCCAGCACGGGCAAAGTTACGATCGTAGGCGCGGGAACGGCTACCATAACCGTCACAGCTCCCGAGTCCATGCAGTACAAGAGCGCTTCGGCACAGGTGACGATAAACGTCCTCGAAAAGCAGGCGGAAGCCGAAGTCACAGCGCCCGATAAGGTAACGCTCACGACCTACGCTTCCTCGGCGAGCAAGCTGCGCATAAGCTGGAAGGCGGTCGAGAATGCGGACGGCTACAGGATATACCGCTACAACAAGTCCACGGGCAATTACACCGCCGTAGGCACTGTCAGCGCCGATGAACTCAGCTTCACCGACACGGGACTTGAGGCTTCGACCATATACAAATACAAGGTGAGAGCATACAGAAAAGACGGCGATACCGTTATCTGGGGCGAGACCTCGAACGCGGGCAAGGGTCTGACCAAGCCGCTTACAGTCAAGGCTACCAAGTACGCAAGATCGTCGAGCGCCATCAAGCTGACATGGGACAAGGTGACCTGCACGGGCTACGAAGTGCAGATGTACAATGCCGATACCGACAGCTGGGAGACCGTAAAGACCGCAGGTTCTTCCGCGACCTACGCGACGGTAAAGGGGCTTGAAAGCGGCACCTCCTACAAGTTCCGCATACGCGCCTACTCACGCAACAAGACGGGCACACTGAAAAAGTACGGCGCATGGAGCAGCACCTACACCCTTACCACAAAATAAGCCTCACAAAATAAGCTCACAACTCATTCATTTTCATTATTCAATTTTCTCCATAGTAAAAGGGCTGCCCGCAAAGGCAGCCCCTTTCGTTTTTTAATTCATCATTCCGATATTCCCCAATTGAGCGTCAGTCGCAGCATATGCGGCGCAGGCGTTCGTGGGCGACGCGGTTGTGCTCCGCTTCGGTGCGTCCGCAGCGGGGGCATTTGTCGCCGATTATGCCCGTGTAGCCGCAGATAGGGTCGCGGTCTACGGGGTGGTTTATCGAGCCGTAGCCTATGCCCTGCTCCTTCATGAAGCGGATTATCTTCTCAAAGGCAGGGAGGTTGTTCAGCGGGTCGCCGTCAAGCTCAACATAGCTGATGTGTCCCGCGTTGGTGAGGGCATGATAGGGCGCTTCGAGCTCTATCTTCTTGTAGGCGTTTATAGGGAAATATACGGGGATATGGAAGGAATTGGTGTAGTAATCGCGGTCGGTGACGCCCTTTATCTCGCCGAATTTCTGCTTATCTATCTTCACGAAGCGTCCCGAAAGACCCTCCGCGGGGGTGGCAAGCAGCGAGAAATTGAGGGTGCGTTTCTGAGACTCCTCGTCCATGCGCTTTCTCATTCTGCCGATTATCTCAAGACCCAGCTTGCGGGACTCCTCGTCCTCGCCGTGGTGCTTGCCCGTAAGAGCCACAAGACACTCCGCAAGCCCGATGAAGCCCACCGAGAGCGTGCCGTGACGAAGCACCTCGCCAACCGTGTCATCGGCGGTGAGCTTATCGCTGTCTATCCATATGCCCTGACCCATGAGGAAGGGGAAATTGCGGACGCGCTTCTCGGACTGTATCTTGAAGCGGTGCAGGAGCTGGTCTATGCAGAGGTCCATGTACTTATCGAGCAGTCCGTAGAATTTGTTAATGTCATGCTCCGCGAGTATGCCGAGTCTCGGGAGGTTTATGGTCGTGAAGGAAAGATTTCCGCGCCCCGTGACGATCTCGCGGGTGGGGTCGTAAACGTTGCCGATAACGCGGGTGCGGCAGCCCATGTAGGCTATCTCGGTGTTGGGGTCGCCCGCCTTGTAATACTGCTTGTTGAAGGGTGCGTCGATGAAGGAGAAGTTCGGGAACAGCCGCTTTGCCGAAACGCGGCAGGCGAGCTTGAACAGATCGTAGTTCGGGTCCTCGATGTTGTAGTTCACGCCCTCCTTGACCTTGAAGATATGTATTGGGAATATGGGCGTTTCGCCGTTGCCGAGACCCGCTTCGGTGGCGAGCAGTATGTTCTTTATGACCATTCTGCCCTCGATGGAGGTATCGGTGCCGTAGTTTATGGAGGAGAACGGCGTCTGGGCACCCGCACGGGAGTTCATGGTGTTGAGGTTGTGGACGAGGGCTTCCATAGCCTGATAGGTGGCGCGGTCGGTCTCATCAACGGAGGTCTTGTAGGCGAAGCGCTGTATTTTATTGACAGTGGCTTCATCGGCGAAGGCGAGCAGGTACTCATGCTCCGCCTCGGTGTAGCCGTTGTCGTTGGCGAGCGTGGGCTGAACGCCCAGCTCTTTCTTTATGCGCTCCTCTATCTTGGCGCTTATCTCGCGTGAATCGGAGAGGTTCGCTATAAGCGCCAGTGCGCGGTGGATATTGTCCCTGTAGCGGTGCGCGAAGGTCTTTTTCACGCCCTCAGCCATGTCGTAATCGAACTTGGGTATGGACTGACCGCCGTGCTGGTCGTTCTGATTGGACTGTATCGCTATGCAGGCGAGCGCCGCGTAGCTGGAGATATCGTTCGGGGTGCGGAGGTAGCCGTGACCCGTCGAGAAGCCCTTGTTGAACAGCTTGGTGAGGTCTATCTGCGTGCAGGTGGTGGTGAGGGTGTAGAAGTCGAGGTCGTGGATATGGATAAAGCCGTCTGCGTGAGCCTGCGCGTGCTTCTTGTCCAGCACGTACATCTCGTAGAACTCCTTAGCACCCACGGAGCCGTATTTGAGCATGGTGCCCATAGCGGTATCTCCGTCGATATTGGCGTTCTCGCGTTTCAGGTCGTTATCCTTGGCGGACTTGAAGGTGAGGTCTTCGTATACCTTCATGAGCCTTGTATTCATCTCTCTTGCGCGGGTGCGCTCGGAGCGGTAGAGTATATAGGATTTCGCGGTGGAAGCGTGACCCTCTTCTATGAGCACCTTTTCCACGCAGTCCTGTATCTCCTCGACGGTAGGGTTAGTGAGCCCGCGCTCCATGAGCAGGTCGCCGACCTTGCCCGCAAGCTGCAAGGATTCCTCGTAATTCTCGCCGCCCACCGACTGAGCCGCCTTGAATATGGCGTTTGCGATCTTCTCGATGTTGAACGTCACGAGCCTTCCGTCGCGCTTTTTGATCTTTACTATCATCAGTCAAACCTCCGAATATACTCGCCTTTATTCTAAATCCGACTATGTGCGAAGATATTATAGGAGTTAGTATAGAAGGGAGTATAACAAACATATTCATAATTGTGCGAAAAACGACCACAAGATATAGTGGTCGCTTAGTCGCTGTATTCAAGTATATAGTATTTTGCGGATTTTGTCAATCTGCGTTTTATACAATACCGCATGGAAAATTTAGGCGTTATGCACAAAGGCTATTCCTCGCTGTCGGTATGGGTGATTATGACGCCCTCGCCCCGTTCCTTTTCCAGCACGTCCTCGAGGGTGGTCTCGGACATATAGACACAGAAAGTCACAAGCATAGCCGCCGCCGCTATCAGCAGGACTATCCAAAGCCTGATACGGTGCCTGTTTTTTCCGCCGTTCGCCATAAAATGCTCCCCCAAAAGATGTCGTTTACTATATTATACTATTATTCGGAGAGAATTTCAAGGGGTCGGGAAAAATTTTTTTCATTTCGCTAAAGTGCGACCCTCTGCCGCCAGCTTTACTACCTTGTATGCGCCGTCATATATGCCCGCGGCTTTGGCGGCAAGGATATTCCCGCACATACGCTTCACGATGTCGCCGCTGTTCTGCATGAGGTCTATCATGGCGCAGGTCTCGGCGGGGGTGGAGCATTCGTATGTACCGTCGCCCACCTCCGCGGAGCGTATCGCTCCCCACGCTTCATGACCGCCGACGCGCTTTATCATCAGCTTGGGAACGGGGTAGAAAGACAGCTCGCTGGGCTTGGTTATCAGCACGTCCGAGCACCTCATCAGCAGATTGGTCGAGTAGACCGCCGCGAAGATGTCCGAGTGACAGAATACGTGTATGCCGTAGATGTTCGCCCTGTGAGCCGTTTCAACGAAGCTCTTTGTCTCCTCGAAGTCGTTGAAATGCTCCATAGTGTAGCGCCCCAATTTGGGTATCTCCTTGAGTATAGCCTTCCACACGTCCATGTGGTCGCCCACGTTCACGAACAGCGCCGCCTGCTTCCTTGCGATGTAGGGCAGCAGCTTTCTTATGACCGACACGAATATCTCCTTCTGCGCCCCCGCGCCGCCCACGGACATGAGCCAGCGCCGAGTGCCGCCCTTTTCGGCTCTCTTGCAGCGGGCTTCGCAGTCGGCTTCGATGTTAGATACCAGCTCATGATCCACGTAATGCCCCGTATATTCGATGGAATCCTCGGGCATGGGGGAAAGCTGTCTGTCCTTGTCCATGCCCCTGAGTGCCCGGTAGGCAAGGTACGCCGAGGGGGTCTGTACCGTGTGGAGGGCTCCCTCGGAGAGGTGCAGAGCCATAGCCCAGTTGTCGGGGATAGCGTTCACCACATGGGTGAGCCCCGCGTGTACCGCCGCCTGCGAGGGCCATACGTGCGCCGCCACGAATGGTATATCCTTCGGCAGATCCGCATAAACGGGGGTCATGAGCTCCGCCGCCTTCTGGTCGGAGCAGTTGTAGGACAGCTGACGGAAACCCTCACTGTTGAGCGGCTCCCACACCAGCTTGTTGAACAGCGGAACGCTCTGGGACATACGTGAGCCCAGCGAATACAGCTCGTTCTGCCCCGCTATGACCTTGCCGCAGGTGGTGTCGCCGAAGGAACAGAGGTCGAACCAGTAGGGCTCGTAGCCCAGTGCCTTAGCCGCCGAAGCTATCGCCATAGAGATACGGTAATGCCCGAAGCCCATGCGGATATTCCCCACCACAAGGCTCTTATCGTTAAACTCCGCGCCGCTCTCCTCCGAGATAACGAGTTGCTTCACCCCGAGGATATCGCCAATGGCGGGGGTGTCGGCGGCAGAGAGGTGGTATGTCTTATCCGAATCGTCGCCGTACTTGTCTATGAACCTCTTCTTGTTGGCTTCGGCTTTCGCAATATCCCGAGCCGACATCTTGTTACCGAAAATAACGCTCGATCTGTCCATTTTATCACCCTCCATATCATCAGCCCATATCGTATACCCGTATGGCGCTCCTGCCATTCTTTTCTATCGTTATGATAAGCTCACTGCCCCGAAGCTCCGCCGCCGCTATCTCGGCGCCCGAGAGGGCTTCCATGTCGGCGAGCATTTCCCGCTGGGCTTCGCCGTACTTCCCCATGTCGTCGGAGGTGAAAAGCACCCCGCCCGTCAGCACGTTTATCTCCGCAAGACAGCGCCGCTGCGCAGGGGTCATGGTGTTCTCGTCCTCACGGAGCAGGTACACGTCGGGGTCGTTTAAGAACGCCCGTCCCGAGAGCTGACGGCGGAACACGGAATTGAGTATGGTGTTCCGCGTGCTGGGGCGCTCACGGTGGAGCAGGCGCATATACGCCTTGTCGTCCCAGTCAAGGCTCACGTCCGTACCTATGCGGCAGTATCCCACCATTCCGAAAGCCGAAGCGAGGGGCACTCCGCAGCCCAGTATCTCGGCGCTCCCCGCACATTCCCGCAGAAGCTCCATAGCCTCCGCCATGACCTGTCCGCGGGTCTTGTCCCTCCGCGGGATAACGCAGGCGGCGTAAAGGAAATCGAGCTTCAGAAGACTGTAGCCCCACTCGTTCACCGCCGTGCCGATGACTTTGCGCACGTATTCCCTGACCTTGGGGGAATAGATATCGAGAGCATAGAATCCGCTCCAGTTGTTTCCGCATTTTACGGCTCTGCCCTGCTCGTCCCGCAGGAGCATATCGGGCTCACTTCTGTAAAGCTCCGAATCCTCCTCGCATACAAAGGGTGCCAGCCATATGCCCGCTCTCATGCCGTGAGCCTTTATGCTGTCGGCAACGGTCTTCATTCCCGAGGGGAACTTCTCTGTATCGACGGAGAGCCAGTCCCCGACGGCGGTCTGGTAGCCGTCGTCTATCTGAAAAACGTCCGCCGCCGTCCCCGAAGCAATAAGCCCGTCCAGGTCGTTCATGATGACCGTTTCGCTGATGTCCTGATAGTGCCTGTACCAGCTCGTGAAGCCTCGTATGGGCTGAGCCTTCGGCGGCTCTATGCCCATAAGCTCAAAGTACCTGTCAAAGACCTCGTTCTCGCCGCCCTCCGCAAGGCAGAGAGCTATCCCCCCGTACCTGCCCGACATCTCGAGCCCCGCACAGTCCTTCTCGGCGGTGATGATGCCCTTTTCGGTGTCGGTGCGAATTATCGTGAAGCCCTCCCGCTCGTTGAGGGAACCGATGAGCGCGAACTCCCCTATGCCGTGTCTTATGTACCCGTAGGAGAAGCCGTGCATACAGCCTCGTCTGCGGCTGTACTTCACGAATGTATAGTCCCCGTAAGCCGAGAAGGTGTACCTGTCATTGAGCGCCGAGGGTATGCGGTCTATACCCGTCATTACGCCGTCGGCGGTATGCTCTGTGCTGTCCGTCCAGGACTGATAGCCGTTTAAGAAAATGCGGCAGTCCGCAGGATATCCGCAGGCGAACTCTGTCGAGAGCTTCAAAAGCTCTATGGGAGTCTTTGAAGTCACGGAAGCCGTGAACCTGTCGCCCTCGCGGCTGATATCGAGGGATACTCTGCTGTTTGAAACGCTCTCCCCCGCCGTCACGGAATACACTCTCCCGTCAGCCTTATACGATAGCTTCACTTTGTTCAGCTCAAACACGTTCATTCCTCCTCAGAGTTATTGCCGCCTATGCGGGCGATGACCTTTTTCTCATTGTAGCCGAAGAACACCAGTCCTCCCGCAAGGCACAGCACCGCCGCTATTACAGCGGTGAGCCTGTAGCCGAGACCGAAGCCCGACTCCCCTCTCGGGATATCGCGGTTTATGGTGGCTATGCTCGTAAAGAGGAGCATTGCCGCGGACTGTCCCATTTTGAATGCGAAAGTCCTTGCGGCGTAGAACATACCCTGCCTGCTCTCGCCCGTTTCCAGCTTGTCGGCTTCGGAGATATCGGCTACGACTGCCTGCGGCAGTATGCCGAGTATCGCCATGGGAACAGCTGCCAGCACCGCTATCATTACGCCGTAGGCAAAGCCGGGTATGGGCGTTAGTCCCGCGAAAGCCGTCACGAGGAAGGTCGCGGCGAAGAACATGAACGCAAAGGAGATGAGCTTCTTCTTGCCTAGCCGCTTGGCTAAGATGTTCACGGGGGCATAGAACACGAGGGACATGACGGTCATTATCGCAAACAGCGGGAAGGTCATCTTAGATTCAAGACCCATGAGCACCGTGATGTAGAATGAGAGCCCCGTCTGGAAAAGGGTCAGTGCTATCCAGTAGAGTATATCCGAAGCCACGAACAGGCGGAAGTCCTTGTTTTTGAAGGTAGCCGCCAGCGACTTGAAAGCGGGGGTCTTTGAGGGCGTGGTGTCGGCATAGGCGTTCTCGTCGATGAGGAACGCGGGCACCAGCATACATACGACCGCAACGCAGGCGAGTATGCCGATGGTCACTCTGTAGCTCGCGGCATAGCCCATAGAGGAGAAGGCTCCCGCGATATTGGGGACGAGGTACGCCGCCGCCGTGCCGAAGAAGTAGGTCACGGAGATGAAGGTGGAGAGGTTTATGCGGGCGTTCTGCGTCCTGCCGAGTTCGGGGATAAGGGCGTTATAGGGAGTACAGTAGGCGGTCATGCAGAGGTAGAAGATCATGGCGCACACGAACAGCACCACCGCGTTCGTCCTGCTCGTATCCGCAACGGGAGAGCAGAAGATCAGCACCGTCACGATGCCGAAGGGCACAGCCGCGCCGCGCATGAAGGGTATGCGCCGTCCGAGCCTGTGCTTCAAGCCGTCGGACTTGCCCGCGATGAGCGGGTCTGTCACCGCGTCGAAAATGCGTCCGAAGGCGGTTATGAGCCCTATGACGGTAAGCCCGATGAACGTCCCCTGGGGGATAAACACGGTCTGACCGTTCGCGATCTCATCGGCGCTGGGCTGATAGAAGAATACCAGCCAGTTTGAGATTATGCCCGAAAGCATAGACCAGCCCAGCTGACCTATGGCGAATATCCAAAGAACCTTGTTTGAAGCAACTTTCTTTTCCATATCTCAGACCTCCCGATCCCTATTGTTTTTGACGTAAGCAACGGCTGTTTCTATGAGAAGCTCCAGCTCCCGTTCGGCACAGGAGAAGTCATCGGAGGGGAGTATCTCGCCGTTTATGAACTTCTTGCACATCTCGGTAAGGGCGTGGGCGAAAGTCATATAGAACAGCCGAAAGTCCACATCACCGCGCACCGAGCCGTCCTCACAGCCCGTCTTGTATGCCCTTTCGAGGACGGGATAGAAGTCTATCACCGAGCTTTCGTACTCGGCAAGCTCCTCCTTCGGCAAGCCTTCGGAGATCACGAACCTGTCAAACTCCCCAAGAAGCCGCATGAAGCTCTTGTGATTGCGGTACAGCACCACGAACATCTGCATAAGGTCGGAGAGCTGTTTCAAACCGCTCTGCGCCTTAAAGACCTCCGAATCGAACACCCCCGCGTAAAGGCTCCGGAGGTCGTTCCAGAGGAAGGTCATCACGTCGGCGGCTATGCGGGTCTTGGTGCCGAAGTATCTGTAAAGGGTCGCCACGCCAATACCGCTCGCCTCGGCGATGTCGGTCATCTTGACGCTCTCTATGCCCTTTTCGAGGAAAAGCTCCGCACCTGCCGCGAGAGCGCTGTTTATCCGCTTGGCTTTAAGGCTCTCCGCCGAGAACTCGTTCTGTATATCCTTTTCCATAAGCTCCCTCCCGTCGGGTACTCGACCGATAGTCGAACTATCTTTTGATAGTATGACTATCTCCTGATAGATAGTCTATCACTTTTTTCTTCCCCTGTCAAGAGGTCTGACAAATTGTTTTCTTTCTGTTCACATTTGTTTTTTCAAAGCTCTTGGATTGCTATAATATAAATACGGGATAAATACATCGAAGCAAGAGAGATCATCACATAACGAAAAGTGCTGTCACGTTTACCGCGTGACAGCACTTAGCTTGGTTGGATGTGATACTAATTCCTAAAAGGTTAGTAGACAAAGATCGGTGCTGACGGCTCAGCAATCAAGGAAAGCGACCGCAGTTGGGCTGTCGCCCCGCAAGGGAGCTTGACGACGAGTGATGAGCCGTCAGTGCCGAGATTTGTCTGCTGTTCTTTTAGGGATTAGTATTATCTTTTCGCCTGTTCAAGGCACTTCTCGACTGCCTTCTTGATAGCCTCGGAGCTGTAGGTAGCCCCCGAAACAGCGTCCACATCGGCAGAATTGCTGTCGATGATGTCCTGACCCATTTCGGCGTAAGCCATGTTGAAATACTCCTGCTCCTCCTCGTCTGTGTAAGCCTCGAAGCCCGTTATCCTGTCATTTTCTATGGTAATGGTAACATGGATATAGCCGTCATAGCCATAAGCCGAATCGGTGTATTCACCGTCATTGTAGATTTTTTCGGGTTCGGGCTCGGTCTCGATAGCAGTGGTCGCAGTCTCGGCAGGCGGAGCTGTGGTAGTGGTGGTCGTTGTTGTCGTCGTTTCGGGAGGAGCGGTGGTAGTCTCCGGAGCAGGCGTCGTCTCGGGAGCGGCAGTCTGCACCGCCTGAGTTTCGGGGGCGGCAGTCTGAACTTCCTGCTGCGTCGCGGCGGCTACCGAGGTCTGCTCGGGCGCGGGGGTCGTTTCGGGAACGGTCGCTGTGGTGATGGAAGTGGTCGTTTCCGCCGCAGATGAGGTGTCGGAGATGCTGCTGTCCGAACGGCTGCTGTCGGAAACAGAGCTGCTGTCAGCCGATGAAGACGAGCTGTCTGTCCGCACGGAGGAAGCCGACCTGCTCACGGAAGTGGTGCTGCTTGTCGATGATGAAATCGGCGTTACCGCAGGCTCGCGGGAGGAGCTGTCCTCGCTGCGTGAGGAAACGGGGGCGGTGGAGATGTTTTGGGGTGTTGATGACGATGATAATATTGTGTAAAATGACGTTTGTTATAAATTGACTTTCGCGGCTGTCTATGTTATAATGTATCATAAGGTTTGGCTTAGTAGTTTTATTATCTTCTAGGAGAATTATTATGGAATACATTGAGTTACAATCAGAAAGGCTGAATTTCAGAAAATTCAGACAAGGTGATTTTCCGGTTGTTTACGATTGGTTGAGTAATCTTGAAAATATGAAGTATCGTTCAAGTGAACCCAAAAATGAAAAAGAAGCTCACGATTATCTTGATTGGGCAATAAAATGTGCCGAAGAAAATCCGTGTGTCAATTTCAGATATGCTGTTGAACTGAAAGACACCAGCGAACTGATTGGGTCTTGCGAACTGTATTTTACAGATAAAGATCCGGCTGGATTAGCTTGGGAATTGCATCGCAACTATTGGGAGCAGGGATATGGAACTGAAATAGGAAATACCTTATTGAGACTTGCTTTTGACGTTCTCAAACTTAGAAGAGTTATAGCCGATTGCAACACGCTGAATATAGGATCATACAGAATTATGGAAAAGATAGGAATGCGCAGAGAAGCACATTTTGTAAAGTTATATCAAGGGAATAGTGCATTAAATCATCAATGGTGTGATAAATATCAGTATGCTATTTTGAGAGAGGAATGGGAAAGAGCTCATAATTAAGTGTTATTACTTCTACATAATGTTAAAGGTTCAGCGGCTTTGATAGGTCGCTGAACCTTTGCTTTTTATCGAATATGGCTGCGGTGGGTTGAGTTACTATTTGGCGGGGTTACGATATTGAGCAGGTATTCCCGCACAAATGGCGTTTCTATGTGCATAAGCGACAGCGCATAGACCGCCGCAGAAAGCACAGCCCCGCCGATGTAGAAGGGTGTCGGGTGTTTCCTGAGCGCCCCCGCACAGCTCAGGGAGAACAGGACTGCGATGACTAAAGCTATGATAAACAGCATGATATACCTCCGCAAAATACAGTTAGATAAAGCTAACTGATAGTATAACAAATAATATCTGAAAAGTCAATCGGCGTCACCGAATTTTTACATTCGGTTAATATTGACGATACCGTGTGAGCATTTTGTGATAGATTTGACTATTATTCACAGTTTTGATTTGTGAAAAATATATATTGACAAATCCATAGGAAAACGGTATAATATTTATATCTATGGTTAGCTAAAGCTAACCCATTTGGCAGACCCGCTTTCCAAAATGCGGCGGCGGCGCTCGCACTGCTGACTGCGGCAAGCTCGCTGGCTGTGAATGCACTGGCTGACGACGGAGCGCAGACCGACGGCGGGAGCTACGTCCTGCTGAACATTCCCTACAGCGAGTTCTACTCCGCTAACTCTGCGGAGATAGGCGACGTTGACGCGGTCTCCTCCGCCACTAACAAGACGGGCAACTACGGCAAGGCGGGCGGTGCGTTCCACTCGGGCGTGACCGCAGGCACGGACAGCGAGGGCGCTGTAACGGCTGTGGGCGGCGAGAACGGCTCGAAGGTTCAGGGCGTTATCTGGGCGGTCAAGGCTGATTCCCTCGATGATATCAAGGCTCTGGGCGGCGATGAGATAACAGACCTCTCGGCTGTCACCACCGCGACGGCGGCTCACGGGAAGGTAAGCTCCAACACCCTCGGAGGCTATCAGACCCTTACCGAAGCCCCTGCTTATTCTTACTATGTGCTGGACAAGGCTCCCGACAATTACCTGACCCTCAAGGACGGCAAGGTGACATCGGGAACAGAGACAGCCGAGAGCGCTTCAATAGACGTTTCGGCTGCCTACGGCACGAACTGGGGCGATGTTCAGCTGAACGTCGGCGAAGCCGAGGAAGCCTCCGACAAGATCGTGAACGCCGTTATCCTCACCGCCGAAGACGGAACGGTTCGCGGACTGTATCACCTCGACCAGATATGGGCTTTCAATCAGATCGCCTGGAAGGTCGCGGTGACACAGGGGCTTGACGGCAAGAAGCTGACGGGTATACGCTACTACTGCTCCGAGAAGGACACCGACCTCTCCGACAGCACCGTTCCCGAGTATAAGAATTACGTCTATGATTACAGCATAGACCTCGACATCACGCAGGTATATAAGGGCGAGGTGAGCGGTCAGTTTAGGAACGATAAGGCGCTCATAGTGAACGGTATCCCCGCCGACGCCGAGAACGTCACCGCCAAGGTATACCACACCACGGGCGGCAGGAACGCGGTCCTCACCTACCTCACTCCCCTGGCGGTCGATCCGAAGGATGATGACATCGACCCCGTGAATGTCGAGGTGACAAATGGCAAGATCGCTATTTCGGCGGGAAGCGTCACCAACGCCGCGGGCACCACAGCCGAATACGGCACACCAGTTGACGGCACGGTATACACCGTGGAGCTTTCCTGCGACAACTATATCTTGAGCAAGTTCACCGTGACTTACAGCGCGGACGAAGCTCAGCAGTTCAACGGCTATGTGCTGATGAACGTTCCTTACGACAAGTTCTATCCCGTGAACAGCGCGGTATCCGCGGACGTTGACGCGGTTTCCTCCGCCACCAACAAGGTCGGCAACTACGGCAAGGCTGGCGGCGCGTTCCATTCGGGCGTTACGGCGGCCACGAACGCCGAGGGCGCTTTGACGGCTGTCGGCGGCGAGAACGGCGCCAAGCTGAAAGGCGTTATCTGGGCGGTCAAGGCTGACAGCATTGAAGCCGTGGAAGCCCTGGGTGGCACTCAGGTCATAGACAGTGCGAAGCTCACCACCGCAACGGCGGCTCACGGGAAGGTAAGCTCCAACACCCTCGCGGGATATCAGACACTTACCGAAGCCCCCGACTATTCTTTCTATCTGCTCGACAGCGTTCCCGACAATTACCTTGTGCTTGAAAACGGCGAGCTGAAGCTCGGCGAGAGCAAGCCCGCGGTATCGAAGAGCATTGATGTTACCGCTTCCTACGGCACCAACTGGGGCGATGTCCAGCTGAACGTCGGCGAAGCCGAGGCAGCCTCCGACAAGATCGTGAACGCCGTTATCCTCACCGCCGAAGACGGAACGGTTCGCGGGCTGTATCACCTCGACCAGATATGGGCTTTCAACCAGATCGCATGGAAGGTAGCGGTCACGGACGGTCTCGACGGCAAGAAGCTGACGGGTATCACCTACTACTGCTCCGAAAAGGACACAGACCTCACTGACGGAGAAGTTCCCGCATATAAGAATTATGTTTACGAATACAAGACCGACCTCGACATCACGCAGGTCTACAGGGGCGAGATGTCCGCGGAGTTTGACGGGAGCGGAGCTGTAAAGGTGAGCGGTCTGCCCGAGGACGCACAGAACGTCACCGCGAAGGTATACTACACCACGGGCGGCAGGAACGCCGAGTACACCTACATCACTCCCCTCGTTGTCGATCCCGCCGATGATGACATAGACCCGATCTTCGTTGAGGTAAAGGACGGAGTTATAACGATCGCTGCGGGAAGTGTTACCAATGCCGCAGGCACTACAGCCACATTCGGCGAGCCCGTTGACGGCACCGAATACACCGTGGAGCTGTCCTGCGACAATTACATCCTGGGCAAGCTGAAAACGGTCTACACCGCAAAGGAAGAAGAGCCCGAAAGCAGTTCGAGCGAAGCCGAGTCTTCAAGCGAAGCCGGGTCTTCGAGCGAGACCGAGTCCTCGAGCACCCCGGACAGCTCCTCGGAAGCCGCAGAGTCCTCGAGCGTTCCCGAAAGCTCATCGGTGTCTGAATCCGAAAGCTCCTCCGAAGCCGAAAGCTCCTCCGAAGCTCCCTCCCCCATCGACTACGGCTATGCAGACTATGCGGCTCTGCCCGTGAACGCGAACCCCAACAGGGCAAGGAGAAGCACCTCCTCCTACGAATACAAGGCGGTGGAGACTTCCGCTTCGAGCAGCTCGGGCAGCAGCACGAGCACAGCAGCGGCCAATGCTTCCGTAAGCGGCGGCTCTGCGGTAGCCAACACGGGCGCGGGCGCCAAGACCGTAAGCGGCGCACTGCTTCTTCTGAGCTGTGCGGCTATCGTGGTCGTAAAGAGGAAGAACAAGGACTGATAAAGCGCATATCAAAAACTTACCAAAGCACGAACGGGAGTATCTCATATACGGGATGCTCCCGTTTTTTCGGCTCGGCTCTGCATTTATCGACGTCGTGGGCGATATGAGACCTTTTGCGCCGATGAGGCTGTCCGTTCTTTCCTTTGCACTTTCACGATCCGCTAAAATTCCGTATCGGACAGTTGACAAATCATTCGTTTTGTAGTATAATAATATAGAATGTCACCACGTTCCGAATGCGTGAAAGGGGAAAACGCCATGATAACGGGCAAGAGCCTTGAATACCTTGCGTCATATACTGCGGATATCCGCAAAAGAACGGGCAGAGCGCCCGAATGCTACGTACACTCTTTCGGCTGTCAGCAGAACGTCAGCGACGGCGAAAAACTCATGGGTGCGCTTATCCGCGCAGGCTTTGCGCCCGCAGATAAGCTCGATGACGCACAGATCATCATTTTCAACACCTGCGCCGTCCGCGAGAACGCCGAGGACAAGGTGTTCAGCGTCATAGGCGACCTCAAACACTTCAAGGAACAGCACCCCGATGTTATCCTCGGCGTGTGCGGCTGTATGGCACAGGAAAAGTCCGCCGCCGAAAAGCTCATGAACACCTACAGACAGGTGGACCTGGTGTTCGGTACTTTTGCCTACGGGGAGCTTTACGAAATGCTCGCCGAGCTTATCACCAAGCGCCGCCGTGTCATGAACATCGAGGAGAAGTACGCTGACATCGACGAGGACTTCGTGCAGTACCGCACGAACCGCTTCTCGGCATACGTTCCGATAATGTACGGCTGCAACAACTTCTGCACCTACTGCATAGTCCCCTACGTCCGAGGACGTGAGCGGAGCAGAAAGCCCGAAGCTGTCGAAGCCGAGGTGCGGCGGCTTGTCGGCGAGGGCTACAGGGAGATCTTCCTCCTCGGGCAGAACGTCAATTCCTACAGCTACGGCTTCCCCGCCCTGCTGAGAAGGCTC
Source organism: uncultured Ruminococcus sp. (assembly GCA_902781565.1). Lineage (GTDB taxonomy): Bacteria > Bacillota > Clostridia > Oscillospirales > Ruminococcaceae > YE71. The sequence goes on along the minus strand of CACZJT010000004.1, from coordinate 20,772 downwards.
GACACAATTGAGGGCGACTTCCGCATACGCTTCATGTCGAGCCACCCGAAGGACGCCACCCACGAGCTCATAGACGCCATACTTGACTGCGGAAAGGTCTGCAAGCACCTGCACTTAGCCCTGCAATCGGGCTGTGACCGCATTCTTAAAGCCATGAACCGCCGCTACACCGCCGAGGACTTCATGAAGATAGTTGACTACGCGCGGAGCAGACGCCCCGATTTTTCATTCTCTACAGATATCATTGTGGGCTTCCCCGGGGAAACATATGAGGAGTTCTGCGAGACAAAGGCGCTCATTAAGCGCATAAAGTTCGACAACATATACTCGTTCGTGTATTCAAAGCGGACGGGCACCAAAGCAGCGGAGCTGCCCGATGATATCTCCGACAAGCAGAAGGGCTTGTGGCTCAGAGAGCTTCTTCTGGAGAACCGCGAGACCTCGACCGAATGGATGAAGCGCTTCGTCGGGCGCACCTGCCGCGTTCTCATCGACGGCAAGGGCAAGACCGAGGGCTCTCTCACGGGAAAGAACGACGAGAACATCATCGTGAATCTCGAGGGCGGCAAAGAGCTTATCGGAGAGTTCGCCGATGTACGGATAACAGACAGCATGAACTGGGCGCTCAAAGGCGAGATAGTTCGGAAATAACCCATAGGAAGTGTATAATTAACAAATGATAGGTCTGGGAACTCTCATCAACGGCGCTGCGATAGTCGGAGGAGGACTGGCGGGGAGCCTTATGGGAAAGCTCTTTAAGGAGGAACAGCAGGATTCACTTACCAAAGCCTGCGGGATAAGCGTGCTTTTCATAGCGATAGCGGGCTCCATGCAGGGAATGCTCCACATCGACGGGGACAGGCTCGTGAGCGGCAAGTCAATGCTCGTGGTGCTGTGCATAGCGATAGGCACTGTCATAGGCGAGCTTGCGGGCATTGAACACGGTTTCGAGGTATTCGGTGAGTGGCTCAAACGCAAGACGGGCAACAGCGGCGACGCGGGCTTCGTGAACGCCTTTGTGACGGCTTCGCTGACCGTGTGCATAGGCGCTATGGCGATAGTCGGAGCGATACAGGACGGCATAAGCGGCGACTATTCCACCCTCGCGGTGAAGTCGGTGCTCGACCTCATAATCGTGGCGGTCATGACCTCATCTATGGGGAAGGGCTGTATCTTCTCGGCGATACCGGTACTCGTATTAGAGGGCGCGATAACGCTGCTCGCGAAGCTCATAGCCCCCCTCATGACCGACACGGCGACGGCATACCTTTCGCTCATAGGCTCGGTACTGATTTTCTGTGTGGGGATAAACCTTGTGTTCGGAAAGAAGTTCCGCGCGGCGAATATGCTCCCCGCCGTGGTGCTGGCGGTGGGAGCGGCTTATCTGCCCGTGAATTTCTGACATAAAACGATAAAAACTTCGTGAACAAAGGGAGGTACTCAAATGGCTGAAACAACGATAATGACCCTCACTGTTGATACTGAAATAATGAAAAAAGCCGAACGGGCGTTAATGCGAGAGGATTCTACTATAGAGGAGACCATGAACGCCATACTCAAATTCATTGCGGAAACGGGATCGTGCCCGCCCCTTGCAAAGCGTGAGCACCGCATGATAGACCCCGAAACCATGACCGATGAGGAGATAGCCGCCGAGATACAGAAGGGTCTTGACGACATAGAAGCCGGAAGGGTAGTAACGTTAGAAGAATCAAAACGGCATATTGAAAGGTTACGCAGAGCATGGGAAGGTACAGTATAATATTGTCTGACTTGGCAAACAGAGATATTTCCGACATTTTTAATGATCTTGTGGAGCTGACAGGTGAAACGGGTACTGCTGTAAGAGTTACGGACAAGATATATGATAAGATCGAGGAATTATCAGATTTCCCCGAAATGTGTCCCCTATATGAGCAGTCACCATTCAGCGGCAAAGGTATACGATTTTTGAGTGCGGAGAATTACAGCGTGCTTTACAATACCGATGATAAACGGTGTATAGTCTATATTTTGAGGATATACAACGCTCGGCGTGACCCGAAAAAGATCAATATACAATAATCAGATCAAGGAGTTGTTTAAAATGGACATCATAGCACAGGCAAGAGAGCTCGGAAAGGCTTTACAGCAGGAGGAGCGCTACAAGGACTACATGGCGGCTGCCGAGAAGGTAGACAAGGACCCCGCCGTTCAGAAGAAGATAGGCGAGTTCAATATGCTCCGCCACGAGCTGAACGTGGAGATGCAAAAGGGCGAGAAGGACGCGGACAAGATGACCGCACTTGATACCGACATACGCGCCCTCTACGACGAGATAATGAACCTGCCCGAGATGGCTGAATTCGACCGCAAAAAGGAACAGTTCGACAAGCTGGTGCAGAGCATAACCTATATACTCCAGCAGTCCGCACAGGGCGAAGACCCCATGACCTGCCCATCGGTGGCGCCCTCCTGCACGGGAAGCTGCTCCACCTGCGGCGGCTGCGGCTGACGGCTGACGGGAGGACGGTATCATGCTGTTCAAAAAGACCGACTTAGGCGACTATGAAGCTGTCATTGACGGAGTAGGATTCGTCTGCGAGAACGCGGACAAGAACACCGAGAGCCGCGCACAGGCTATCGCGGCGGCGTATCGCGAGCGCTTCGGGGAGCTTACAGACTTCATGCTCGATGAGGGCATAGGCGAGGAGTACGAGGGGCTCACTGCCGACAGGCTGAAAAAAGCCCTCGGCAAGCCCGTCATAGACCTTGACGCGAACACGATAAGCTACCTCGACCACAAGCTCGATGACGACCACATCATCGAGGTGGAGTTTGACGGCGAGCTGGACGAGTTCCTATACCTCAACATCGACGGATAACACTTGCAATTCGGAATTATGAATTAGGAATGCGGAATTAAAGGAGCGGCTTTGCCGCGTATATGCAGTACGAACTTGTTCGTACCCGCTTCGCTCCGCGTGAGCCTTTGACATGATGAGTGCAGAACTTCCGTATTCAAAATACCGAATCCCAAAAAGAAAAGGAGAGATGGTTTTGGTACCGAATATAGATGAGAGCCGGCTCTCGCCGGGAATGCTTCAATGGCTGGCGGTGAAAAAGCAATACCCTAACCATGTGCTCCTGTACCGCATAGGCGACTTCTACGAGATGTTCTTCGACGACGCGGTGACGGTATCGAACGAATTGCAGCTTGTACTGACCGGCAAGGACTGCGGGCTCGATGAACGCGCCCCCATGTGCGGCATACCTCACCACGCGGCTGACGTCTACATCAAGAAGCTCGTTGACCGAAATTTTCTCGTGGCTGTCTGCGAGCAGACCGAGGATCCCGCGCAGGCTAAGGGGCTCGTAAAGCGCGAGGTGGTAAGGGTGCTGACCCCCGGCACCATCACCGACGGGGAGCTTCTCGACGAGAGCGCCAACAACTACATCTGCTCCTTTTACGCGAGGGGCGACGAGTGCGCCCTCGCCTTTGCGGACGTTTCCACGGGCGAAGCGCGGCTCTACAGCTTTAAGGGCAAGGAAATGACCGACCGCTCCATAAGCGAGCTTTCGCGGTTCATGCCCTCGGAGCTGCTCATAAACGAGGGCTTCCTGACCCTCAAAGAGGTCAATGCTTTCGTGAGAAAGACCCTGCGCCCCACCGTTCAGCTCATGGACGAGGACAGCTTTCTCCCCGAGCTGCACGCAGATGAGGTGGTGCGGCAGTTCGACATCGGCGCTATCGAGGAGCTTGGCGTGGAGGAGATGTCGGCGGGGGCATATGCGCTCTGCGGGCTTTTCGGGTACATTCACGCCACACAGCTCACCCTCGTGAAGCGCTTCACGACCCTCATCAAGGACAGCGGCGACCCCGCCATGACCATAGGCTTCACCGCCCGCCGCAACCTCGAACTGACCGAGACTCTGCGCTCTAAGGAGAAAAAGGGCTCTCTGCTCTGGGTACTGGACAAGACAAAGACTTCTATGGGGCGCAGGCTCATACGCAAGTATCTCGAACAGCCCCTTGTGAACCCCGGAGCGATAATCGACAGGCTCAACGCCGTGGAAGCGCTTGTGAACGACCCCGTTGCCTTGGGCGAGATAAGCGCGGAGCTTGCGGGGATATACGACATCGAGCGGCTCATGACGCGGGTGATGTACGGCACGGCTACTCCCCGCGACCTCAAATCCCTCTCGCTGACGGCACTCAAACTCCCGACGCTCAAAAGCCTGCTCTCGGGGGTGGAGAGCAAGCTGATCTCGAACCTCGCGCGGAGAATGTCCACCCTCGAGCCCATATCGAACCTCATAGAGAATGCCCTTGTGGACGAGCCCCCCGTGAAGCTCGCCGACGGCGGAGTTATCCGCGACGGCTACAATGACGAGCTTGACGGACTCAGGAACATCATCTCGGGCGGCGAGGATATCATACGCGACATCGAAGCCCGTGAACGGGAAAAGACGGGCATAAAGACCCTAAAGATAAGCTACAACCGCGTGTTCGGCTACTACATAGAGGTGACGCGCACGAACCTCGCCCTCGTGCCCGACAGCTACATCAAAAAGCAGACCTTAAAGAACTGCGAGCGATTCATCACCGAGGAGCTAAAGACCGCCGAGAACTCTATCCTCGGGGCGAGCGAGAAAGTCGTCACCCTCGAAGCGGAGATATTCGGCGAGATACGCAGGCAGGTGTCCTTACAGCTCGAACTGGTGCAGGCTACCGCGAACTCGATAGCCGCCGCAGACGTGCTTTGCTCATTTGCGAACATAGCGGTGCAGAACGGCTACACCAAGCCCGAGATAGCCATAGACGGCATAATCGACATCAAGGGCGGCAGACACCCCGTCGTTGAGCTCATGCAGACCGAGGAGCTTTTCGTGCCGAACGACACATACCTCGATTTGACCGATAACCGCATGATGATAATCACGGGACCCAATATGTCGGGAAAGTCCACCTATATGCGGCAGACGGCGCTCATAACCCTCATGGCGCAGATAGGCAGCTTCGTCCCCGCGGAGCACGCTAAGATATCCGTGGTGGACAGGATATTCACGAGGATAGGCGCTTCGGACGACCTTACATCGGGTCAATCGACCTTCATGGTGGAGATGAGCGAAGTGGCGGAGATAGTACAGCACGCCACAAAGCAGAGCCTTGTTATCCTTGACGAAGTAGGGCGCGGCACATCGACCTTTGACGGCATAAGCATAGCTCAGGCGGTCTGCGAGTACATATGCGGGTCTAAGGGGCTGGGGTGCAAGACGCTTTTTGCGACCCACTATCATGAGCTCATAGGCTTGGAGGGGCAGATACGCGGAGTGAGAAACTGCTCCATAGCCGTCAGCCGCAAGGGGGACGATATACGCTTCCTCCGAAAGATAGTGCGCGGCGGTGCGGACGACAGCTTCGGCATAGAGGTAGCGAAGCTGGCGGGGCTGCCGCCAAAGATAATCAACCGCGCAAAGCAGCTCCTGAAAGAGATGGAGAGCGAGGCGGCACAGGCTAAGGCTCCCGCCGATACGCAGGCGCAGATGTCCTTCGATAACATAGGCGACTCTATCATCAAGCAGAAAATGCGCGAAACGAACATAGACGAGATGAGCGACGGGGAGCTTCGGGAATTCGTTACGGAGCTGTACAAATACCTCTGACAATGACCCGAGAACGGGTATCAAAGTAAAGGTCGGCGACAGATATGAGATATAATATTCCCGACAGGGTGCTTCGCGATATTGCGCGTTTCGCGAAGGAAAACGGCATAGGCACCGTGACGCTTTTCGGCTCACGGGCAAGGGGCACTCACACCCCGCGAAGCGATATCGACCTTGCCGTGACCGACGGCGACGCCCTCGGCTTCAAGCTCGATCTGAACGAAAGGGCGAATACACTGCTTACCTTTGATGTGGTCGATCTCGGCAGGGATATAGGTGACGAGTTAAAAAAAGATATCGAAAGGGACGGAGTGGTAATATATGACGGCAAGCAGGAAACTCGATAATTTCATCAAATGCCTTTCCACACTTCAAGGCGCCGACTTCTCCGCAGCGGGAGAGGACGATATTTACAGAACAGGCGTCACCGCTCAGTTCAGTCTGACCTTTGAACTCGCGTGGAAGGCTTTGCAGGAAATGCTGCGCGCGCACGGTGTCGAATCCGCGCGGACAGGCTCTCCGAGAGAGATATTGCAGCTTGCATTCAAAATGGGCTTTATAAACGATGAAACGATATGGCTCTCTATGCTCAGACACCAAAACGCTTCCGCGCACGAATATGACGAGAGCATGACAGATGAGCTGATACTGCTCATAAAGGACAGCTATCTGCCCGCTTTTCAAGCGCTCAAAGAAACGCTTGAAAACAAACTGACGGAGCTTGACCCGGACGATAAATTATATAGCAATCCAAGAAAATAGCAGCACAAATCTTTCGGATAAAATTCCACATTGCTGCGTCAAACTCCCTTGCAGTGCGATAGCACGGCTGCGGTCGTTTTCCTTGCACTGTGAAATTTTCTCTCGAAATCTTTATGCTGCTATTTTCTTGGATTGCTATAGGCTCACATGAACGGAAAGGACACACCATGCCGCAGATAAATATTCTTGACAGATCGGTATATGAACTCATAGCCGCGGGCGAGGTCATAGAACGCCCCGCTTCGATCGTCAAGGAGCTCATCGAAAACTCAATGGACGCGGGGGCGACCCAGATCACCGTCGAGATCAAAAACGGCGGGCGGACGTATATCCGCGTCACCGACAACGGCTGCGGTATCTCGCGGGAGGACGTGCCGAAAGCCTTCCTGCGCCACGCCACGAGCAAGGTGTCCTCGAAGGACGACCTCGATCGGATATTGACCCTGGGCTTCCGCGGCGAGGCGCTGGCTTCGGTGTGCGCGGTCTCAAAGACCGAGATGTTCACCCGCACCGCCGAGGAGGACACGGGTACGCACTACGCTGTGAACGGCGGCGAGCCCGCGCTCACCGAGGAATCGGGCTGTCCCGCGGGGACGAGCATCATCGTGCGCGACCTTTTCTACAACGTCCCCGCGCGGCTCAAATTCCTCAAAAAGGACGCCGCCGAAGCGAATCGCGTTCAGGAGCTGATGACCCGCCTTGCGGTGTCCCGCCCCGATATCGCCGTCAAGCTCATACGCGACAACAAGACCGTTTTCGCGGCGGCGGGGGACGGCAAGCTCTTCTCGGCGATATACTCGGTGTTCGGCAGGGAGTTCGCGAATACCCTCCTGCCCGTCCGCTACGAGAAGGAAGGCTTCGCGGCGGAGGGCTTCGTTTCAAAGCCAATAGCCTCACGACCCAACCGCAAGCTGCAAGTATTCTACGTCAATGACCGCTACGTGCGCTCGGAGGTATGCTCGCAGGCGCTTGAAGAAGCCTATCGAAATATCATGATGGTGGGCAAGTTCCCCTGCTGTGTGCTGAAGCTCACGGTAGCCCCCGAGATAGTCGATGTGAACGTACACCCCGCCAAGACCGAGATACGCTTTTCGGACAACAGGTATGTCTACGATTCGGTGTACTTCGCGGTCAGACAGGGGCTTGAGGAAAAGGACAAGCCTTTAGAGCTTCGGGTAGACAGCGGAAAGCACTTCGACAGCAGAGAGCTTTACGCGCCGCCTGCCGAAAAGCCCGCCGAACAGATGATGTTCGCGGTGAAGGGCATGAACACCGCCCCCGACGAGGAAAAAGAGCTCATGCCCTCGCGGGAGGAGGACGGGACCGATCTGTTCTTAAACTCGCTTTCGAGGGCTATGGAGGAGACACCTGCGGGGAAATTCTTCGCGCCCGAGCGGGGCGAGCTTCCCGAACCCGAGCCCCTGCCGCCCTCCCGTGACGAGGACGCAAAAGGCGGGGAGGGTCTTGCGGACGAGAGCTTCATCAGGCTATGCGAGAGCTTTGAGGGCGCGGGTGCGGGCATGGAGGAAATTCCCGCAGAAGTACCGCAGGATAATGGCGGGAACAGCGTGACGGAAGTGAGCGCTCCCAACAGTGCCGCGCCCTCGGAGAACGTTCCCGAGGAAAAGCGCGGGGAGCAGTTCGTTTTCGTGGATACGAGCCGCCCCGTGAAGATAGCGCCGAGCTTCGGCGGCGATGAGCCCCGCGATGATGAACCGATAAGGCTCATAGGCGAGCTTTTCAAGACCTACATTGTCATAGAGCGCGGGGACAGTCTTATACTCATAGATAAGCACGCCGCACACGAGCGGCACATCTACGAGGGCTTAAAGAGCAGCAGGCGCCTGCTGTCCTCGCAGACGCTTCTCGAACCCCTCATGATAGTGCTTTCCTTCGACGAGTACGAGGTCATCTCGGCGAACATAGACAAGCTCGCTAAGCTGGGGTTCATCATAGAGCCCGACGTGGCGCCCTCTATAGCGGTGCTGGGACTTCCCGAGATAATAAGCGGACACGACCCCACAGACCTCATCACCGAGATCGCAGGGAAGCTGATGGCGGGGGACGGTACGGCGGCGCCCGAGATGTACGACGATGCACTGAAATCAATGTCGTGCCGCGCGGCGATAAAGGCTCACGACACCAACACTCCCGAGGAACTCCTGCGGCTCGCGAAGCTGGTGTTCAAGGAGGACCTGCGCTACTGTCCCCACGGCAGACCGATCGTGCTGAAAATGACCGAGCGAGAGATCGAGAAGCACTTCCGCAGGATAGTCTGATCTGCGGATCATGACCAAAGTCGGGGGTGATAACATGAACGATGAGAAAGTCCCGCTGCTGGTGGTGTGCGGTCCCACGGCTTCGGGGAAGACCGCGCTGACCGTGGAGCTGGCAAAGTCGCTGGACGGCGAGGTGGTGAGCGCCGACTCCATGCAGGTGTATGAGGATATGCAGATCATCACTGCCCGCGTCACCGAGGAGGAGATGCAGGGCGTGCCCCACCACCTGACGGGATTCCTGCCGCTCTCGAAGAGCTTTTCGGTGGCTGAATACGCCGATCTCGCAAGAAAGACCATTGCCGACATACACACCCGCGGAAAGCTTCCGATACTTAGCGGGGGGACGGGGCTGTATATCAGCACCCTGCTCGACAACATCGTATTCGAGGACAAGGGTGCCGACCCCGAACGCAGGCGGGCTCTCGAACGCTACGCCGCCGAGAACGGCAGGCACGCCCTCTGGGAGCGGCTGAAAGAGCTCGACCACGAGGCGGCGGCTAACATTCACGAGAACAATCTTATCCGCGTGGTGAGGGCTGTCGAGGTCTGCGAGACCACGGGGGGCAGGTTCAGCGAACAGCGCCGCATGAACCTCAAAGGCGGGAGCCCATATCGCGCCTGCGTCATAGAAACGGGATTCTTTGACCGCGCGGAGCTTTACGAGCGGATAAACCTCCGCGTGGACGAAATGCTCCGCGAGGGCATGGTCGAGGAAGCCCGCAGAGTATTCAAGGGCAGCGACCCCGCCACCGCTTATCAGGCGATAGGCTACAAGGAGCTGGTGCCATACCTTCGGGGCGAGGCGGAGCTTTCGGACTGCGTGGAACGCATAAAGCTCGGCACCCGAAGATACGCCAAAAGACAGCTCACATGGTTCAGGAGAATGGACGTCACGGCGAGGGTATACACCACCAAGGAAGAAATGACCGAAAATAAAAAATTTTTTTATAAAAAAGTGCTTGAAGCTATAGCCAAATCGGAAATTTTGTGATATAATATAAATTGGAGCATTTTACGTGCTTATTTTCAAACTTTTGTTTCGTTTTATCTGATTTGTTTTAAGGAGAGTGTACAAAAATGAACAGAAATCTCAATTTGCAGGACGTGTTTCTTAATCAGGCGAGAAAAGAGAAAACGCTCGTCACGATGATACTTGTCAACGGCTACCAGTTCAAGGGCGTTGTCAAGGGCTTTGACAACTATGTGGTCATTCTCGACTGCGAGGGCAAGCAGAACGTCGTGTACAAGCACGCCATTTCTACCATAGTCCCCGGCAGACCCGTCAGCATTCTCGACGCTGCCGAAAGGGATCAATAACGCATAGACACACTGATGGGAAAAAAGAGTGAAAAGGAATGAGATCGGGGCTATTTAATAATGTAACGACCCGCGTTCTTTCCGCGCTGCTTATGGGATTGCTGTTCGTCGTGATAGGGGGCAACGTTTACAGATACATAAACGACCGCCACGACACCAAGGAAGCCGTGCTATCGACCATAAACGAAGACATAGCTTTCGAGGGGATGATAATACGCGATGAAACGGTGATAACCTATAACAACGCCGATATCATAAGCTACAGCTACGCGGACGGGAGCAAGGTCTCTAAGGGGGACACCATAGCGAAGATATTCTCCTCGGAGGAGAACGCTTCGGCTTCGGGAAGGCTCGAAAAGACAGAACAGGATATCGAGCTCCTGCGGAAAGCGCAGAACCCCGGCACTACTGCCTACGTTCAGCCCGAATCCATAAGCAGGAAGATAGACGACGCCTACAAACTGATGATCTCTGCCGTGAACGACGGGAATTACGGAGATATAAAGGCGCAGAAGAACGAGCTGCTGCTCGATATGGATATCTACGACATCATATCGGGGAGCGTCACCGACTACAATGTGAGGATAGCAGAGCTCGAAGCGGAAGCCGCAAGGCTCCGTCAGCAGTCCGAGAGCGCCAAGGCGGTGATAACCGCTCCCTCCACGGGTTATTTCGTTTCCTACTGCGACGGGTATGAGGATACCCTGAAACAGGCGGACGCGGCAAGCCTTACGAAAGCCGACATAGAGCGAATGATAGCGGAGGCTGCCGACAGACAGAAAAGCGTTCCCGACAGCTATGTGGGGAAGATGTTCTCGGACTACAGGTCGATCATCGCGGGGGTCATAAACACCGACCCGAGGGTAACGCAGGATCAGCGGCTGAAACTATCGTCCGATTTTTCGGACACATTGTATGACGTGACGGTCATCTCCTGCACCGACGCGGGGGACGGCAAGAGCGTTCTGCTGCTCGCCTGCGACAGCCTTGATACGAGCCTTGCTTCCTCGCGCATACATTCCATGCAGCTGATATTCGACGAGTACAGCGGCATAAAGGTGCCGAGGACGGCTATACGCTTTCAGGGCGAGGAAAAGGGCGTTTATGTTATCTTAGGCGAAGATATTACGTTCAAGAAAATAAACGTTGTCTATGAGGGCAGCGATTTCGTGCTTTCGGAGAATACCTCGGACGACGAGTATCTCAGACTGTACGACCAGATATTGCTTGAGGTGGTGAGTGAGGAAGATGTCAGAGCAGCAAACGAAAAGAAGAAGCAGCTCGAAGAATTACCCCGAGGTAAAAACGAATCTGACGAGGATACTGACGGGGATAGCGGAAGCGAAGAGTAAGTACCGCTCCCCCGAGGACACGGTGCGGCTTATGGCGGTCACCAAGACCGTCGATCCCGATAAGATCAATTTCGCCGTGGACGAGGGCGTGACGCTTTTGGGCGAGAACCGCGTGCAGGAGTATCTTTCCAAAAAGGACAGCTACGACAGCTCGGCGGAGGTACATTTTATCGGACACTTGCAGACTAACAAGGTCAAGTACATCGCCGACAGCGTGACGATGATACAGTCGGTGGACAGCTTTAAGCTCGCCGCCGAGATAGACAGGCAGGCTAAGAAACACGGACGGGTCATGGACGTGCTGATAGAGGTCAACATCGGCGAGGAGCTGTCAAAGAGCGGGATAGAAGCGGCTGATATGCTTGGTCTTGCAGAACAGATCTCGGAGCTCGAAAACCTGCGGCTGCGCGGGCTAATGGCGATACCGCCCATAGGTGCGGAGGAGCATATCTACGCCGAGATGAGGGAACTTTACGAAGAGCTCCGCGGCAAGGCTCTGCCAAACAGCCTGACCGACACCCTCTCTATGGGAATGTCGGGAGATTATGAGCTCGCGGTAAAGCACGGCTCGACGCTGGTGCGCATAGGCTCGGCGCTGTTCGGAGCAAGGGATTACTCACAGCATAAATAAAACTACAAAAGGTAAAGCGACAGCTTTCACAGGAGGGATATAGAAAATGAGTCTGTTTTCGGGATTCAAAAGTATTTTCATCGGGGACGAGGACATCGAGGAGGAAATGTATTCCACATACACCCCCAAGCCGCCCGCGATACCCGATATAGAAAAGGAGGACGGGCTTTCCGACATGAAGCCGGGACCTGTAGACACGCCTGCCTCCGCTCAGGCAGAGCCGCCCTCTGCCGCAAGGCGTACACAGAATCAGCAGCGGAGAGCGCAGGCACAGCCTCCCGCCTATGACAGGACCCAAAGAAGCGACAGGAGCGAATCAAGAGCGCCTGCTTCAAGACAGCCCGAAAGATATAATAATACAAGAACAAGAAATAACGAAAGGGAGAGTGATGTTCGCATGACGACCACCGTACAGTCATCGTCCATTGATCTTGTGCTGGCAAGACCGAATAATTTCAAGGAGGTCTCGAAGATAGGCGAGGATATCAACCAGCAGAAGACCGTTATCCTGAACCTCGAACTGGTAAAGCAGGAGGACGCTACCCGCATACTGGACTTCATCTGGGGCGTGGCTTTCGCCAATGAGGCGGAGATCAAGATGATGGCGCAGAAGACCTATGCCGTTATCCCCTCGGGCGTGAACTTCTCGGGCGTCGATCTTGTGAGCGAGCTGGAGAACAACGGCTACAGCTTCTGATGAGCGAGGTATCGCTCGATTTCCTTCACGGGCTTTCGGAGGAGGACAGGCTCTTTGCCCGCCGCTGTGCCGACAGGGTACGCGCCGCGGAGGAAAAATACCGCACGGGCTTCACTTTCTTCCTGACCGAGGGTCAGGCAGGTATCGCAAGGAGCGTCGCCGGGGCTTTCGGCTTCGGAAGGGCTATGCTCTGGGGCGGATATGAGGGCGCGGAGCGGGTCATGCTCGGGTGCTTCTCGGAGTATGATGAGCCCTCGGAGGAGAGCTTCCCCATAAGAGCGCTGACCGTGAGCTGCGGCAGACAAGCGGCGATAACTCACCGCGATGTGCTGGGCTCCCTCATGGGACTGGATATCGCCCGCGAAACAGTGGGGGATATACTCGTGGGCGAAGACAAGTGTATCATCTTCCTGACCGACACCGCCGCGGAGGAAGTGCTTCGGGGGCTGACGAAGATAGGCAGAACGGGCGTAAAGACCGCCCTCGGTGCCGACCTCACACAGCTTCCCGAAAAGGAGTTCAAGAAGATAACGGGGACGGTGTCATCGCTTCGGGCGGACTGCGTGCTCTCGCTTGCGGCAAGGATACCCCGCGCAAAAGCTGAACAGCTGATAGCGCAGGGGCTCATGACCGTGAGAGGGCAGACTGTCACGAAAGGCTCCCGACAGCTTGCGGAGGGTGACAGCTTTTCCGCACGCGGGTACGGGAAATTCGTACTCGAAAAGATAGGCGGGAGCACAAAAAAAGACAGGATATTCATTGACATCAAGAAATTTGTTTAGTGTAAAAAATAATATTATTATGGGAGGATAGCGTTATGTTAGAGCCGGAGAAAATAAGAAATAAAAGGTTCGCAACGGTCAAGAACGGGTGCAATCCCTCGGAGGTATCCGCATTCCTCGGAGAGATAGCCGATGAGCTGGAGGGACTTCTTGCGGAGAAGTCCGAGAACGAGGAGAAGCTCAAAATGCTCCTCGAAAAAGTCAACCAGTACCGCGACGACGAGGACGCCATCAAGCAGGCAATGGTCTACGCTCAGAAGGAGTCCAACAAGCTGCTGCGTGACGCCAAGGCTAAGGCGAGGGATATGATAGAATCCGCCAAGACCGAGGAAGTACGTATCCGCGAGCAGAGCTCCGAGGAGTGCAAGCGCATAGTCGAGGAGCACAAGACCAAGTGCGCCGAGATCATCAAGCAGCAGACCGAGGACACTCAGGCTGAGATCGCGAACATTCAGGACACCTATGAAGAAGAAAAAGAGAAGCTCGATAAGCTCCGCGCCGAGGTGACATACTTCAAGAGCGACCTTATCGACCTTTATCAGAAGCAGCTCGCTCTGCTTCTCGAAATGCCGCAGATGTCCGACGAGGAGCTTGGCGAGTACGAGGACAACGCCTCTGCCGAATACTACGAGGACGACGCGGAATATGACGATGAATACTATGACGATGAGGAGTATTACGAGGACGAGCCCACCGAGGAGGAGCTGGCTCAGGCTGCCGAGGAGGAGCGCATAAACCGCGCCCTCGACACCCATTCCTTCGAGCCGATAATCCCGAAGGTAGACCCCTCTACACTCCGATTCGGCAATAATACCATACATTAACGCCCCATGATGTTTATTATCTCACTGGTGATAGCGGCAGTCTCAGTCACCGCGGATCAGATCATCAAGTTCATCGTGGACGGCAATATCGCCCTTAACGAACACATTGACGTGATCCCCGGGGTAGTGAGCCTTACTCACATACGCAACGCGGGGGCGGCTTGGAGCATGATGGAGGGCAAGACCTGGTTCCTGGTGCTCATGCCGATAGCCGTCATAGCGGCTGCGCTCGTTTATATGTACCGACACCGCGGCGGCTCTAAGCTCATGATGGTGTCGCTGGCGCTGGTCATGGGGGGCGGTATCGGGAACCTCATCGACCGCGTGAGAATGCACGAGGTCATTGACTACATCAAGTGCGAGCTGTTCGATTTCCCGATCTTCAACCTCGCGGACATCTGCGTGGTGGTCGGAGCGATAATGTTCTGCGTGTACATGATGTTTTTTGAAGAGTCCTCAAAAAAGGACAGCAGAAAGAAGCAGTCCGATAAGACGGATACGAGCGGAGCTTCGGGACAATGAGCGCGGAGGTATTCGAGCTGATAGTTTCGGAGAGCGCAGAGGGCACCCGCGCCGACAAATGGCTTGCGGGACAGCTTCCCGAGCTTTCGCGCTCGCGGATAGAAGCGCTCATCTCCGAGGGCAAAGTTCTGCTGAACGGAGGGGCTGTCAAAAAAAGCGCCAGGCTCAAAGCGGGCGACGCGGTGCATTTCGAGCTTCCCGAACCCGAGCCCCTTGACGTGAAGCCGCAGGATATCCCGATAGAGATAGTCTACGAGGACGAACAGCTTCTTGTGGTCAACAAGCCCAAGGGCATGGTCGTACACCCCGCCCCGGGGAATCCCGACGGGACGCTCGTAAACGCCCTGCTTTTCCACTGCGGGCGGCGGCTTTCTTCGATAAACGGCGTGATACGCCCGGGGATAGTCCACCGCATAGACAAGCTGACGAGCGGTCTGCTCATGGTCGCAAAGACCGATGAAGCGCACCGCTGTCTTGCAGCGCAGATAAAAGACCACAGCTTCACGAGGGAGTACAGGGCGGTGGTATGCGGTTCCTTCGACCCGCCGAGCGGGACTGTTGACGCGCCCATAGGTCGGAGCAGATACGACCGCAAGAAGATGTGCGTTACCGAGCAGAACTCCAAGCCCGCAGTGACGCACTACGAAACACTTGAACGCTATGCGGGGTACTCGCTGGTAAGGTTCACCCTCGAAACGGGGCGCACCCATCAGATAAGGGTACACAGCGCATACAAGGGACACCCCGTCCTCGGGGACGAGGTCTACGGGAGAGCGTACAAAAATCTGGACGGTCAGTGCCTTCACGCAAAGAAGGTCGGCTTCGTCCACCCGAACGGAGAGTACATGGAGTTTGACTCTCCCCTGCCCGACTACTTCGAGCAGGTGCTTAAAGATATGAGAAAATGAGTGATACATTTGTTTGAGGATATAAGCAAAGTCCTGCTGATAACCGACATGGACGGTACTTTCCTGCCCGCAAGCAAAAGACCGAGCGCGGAAAACCTCGCGGCGGTGGAGCGGCTCATGGCGGCGGGAGGAAGATTCTCCATCGCCACCGGGCGGAGCTTGCAGGCTTCCATGCAGTATTTCGAGCAGGTGCGTGTAAATTGTCCGATAATCATGTGCAACGGCGGCATGGTCTACGACCTGCACGAAAATCGGCAGATATATGACGTTTATCTGCCCGACTCCGCGCGGGAGATGGTGAAGAGAATACTCGCCGCGAACCCCGACGTCGGCTGCGAATGCCTGCCGATAGAGGGGGTCTACGTGCCGCAGATGACACAAATGGAGCGGGAGCACTGCAACATCTGCAAGGTAACGCCCGTGCTATGCGGCGTGGACGAGATACCGCCGAACTGGTACAAGGCGCTGTTCGCGCAGACCGCCGACAGGCTTCACGAGGTCATTGAGTACGCCGACTCCATAAGCTGCGAGTACCCCGATATAGACCTTGTTGTCTCCGCACCTATCTATTACGAAATGCTGCCGAAGAACATCTCGAAGGGCTCGGCACTTAAAGAACTGCGTAAAGCCTGCGGAATGGAGGACTTCACCATAGTCGCGGTGGGGGACTACAACAATGACATCGAAATGCTCGAAGCCGCCGATGTGGGGATATGCCCCTCAAACGCCGCCGATGACGTGAAGCGCATCGCGGACGTGGTTCTTGATGTTTCCTGCGAGGAAAGTGCGATAGCGGCGGTGACGGAGTACATTTTCGAGAGGGTAGGAGCAAAATGAGAAAATGCCGGGGCGAGGCGCGAAACGACAGGTTTATTATCGGGTGCAACGGTGCGACCGTTTTTATTTATGATAAGGACGGGACGGAGCTTGCGAAATTCAAGGACTTTCCCTATGCCTACCGCGCGGTTTTCAAGCCGGGAACGAATATCCTTGCCGTAAAATCGACTGCGGGATATCTCGGGTTCTACGACCTCGACAGCCTGACGCTCATCAAAAAGATAGTTGTTACAAGGCTGGGAGCGCAGGACGAGGGCTTTGCTTTCACCCCCGACGGGAAGTATTTTTACAACATCGAAAAGCCACGTCACTCGGCGCGGACACAGCTCGGGATATACGAAGCGGAGAGCTTCACAAAGGTGCATACGGTGTTTGAGGGCGAGGAGAATATGGTGCTTGAATACATAGAATTCGACCCCGAAAACTCTGCCTGCTATTTTACGGGCTTCTTTCATCACGGGAACATGGGGAACATGATTGCCGAGTTCGACACCGAAACGCTTACCATGAGCAGAATATTCACCAATGTCGCCGTATCGGACTGCGGTCCCTTGAATGCATACAAAAAGTGGGAAAGCTACGGTCTCAGCCAAAAAAAGCGAGAGAATGACTTTAGGCTGAAAAACCGCAAGGAAGAGCTCAGACCCGTTACCATAAAAGAAGTGTTTGAGAAATACCAAAGCATGACATAACATATATTTATTTGGAGGTAAAAAACATGGATGCTGCAAAGAAAAAGGCTCTTGAAATCACAGCCTGTAAGGTAAGGCTCGGGATAATCGAGGGCGTGTTCAACGCCAAGTCGGGACACCCGGGCGGTTCGCTCTCTATCGCGGACACGCTCACATATCTCTACTTCGACAAGATGAACGTTAGCCCCGAAAAAGCCGACGACCCTGACCGCGACAGGTTCGTGCTGTCAAAGGGTCACACCGCTCCCGCACTGTATTCCACCCTCGCGCAGAAGGGCTACTTCTCCACGGAGGAATTAAAGAGCCTGCGCCACATCGGTGCGCTCTTACAGGGTCACCCCTGCATCACTATCCCCGGCGTGGATATGTCCTCGGGCTCGCTGGGTCAGGGCATCTCGGCTGCCTGCGGTATGGCGCTCGCGGGAAAGACCTCGGGCAAGGCTTACAAGGTATACACCGTTCTCGGCGACGGCGAGATCGAGGAGGGTCAGGTCTGGGAGGCTGCAATGTTCGCGGCTCACTACAAGCTCGACAACCTCGTTGCAGTAGTCGATAACAACGGCTTGCAGATAGACGGACGTATCTCGGACGTTATGTCGCCCTATCCGATCACCGACAAGTTCGCGGCTTTCGGCTGGAACGTTGTTGAAGCCGACGCTCACGACTTCGACTCCCTCGAAAAGGCTTTCGCAAGCACCGTGGAGGGCAAGCCCACCGTGATCGTTCAGAAGAGCACCAAGGGCAAGGGCGTTTCCTACATGGAGGACAACGTATCGTGGCACGGTGCCGCCCCCAATGCGGAGCAGTACGAGCAGGCAAAGAGCGAGCTCGAAGCGGCGCTCGCGGCTCTTGAAGCATGAGAAAGGAACGGTGGAAAACATGGCTGATGTAAAGAAAATAGCGACCAGAGAAAGCTACGGCAACGCCCTTGCGGAGCTGGGCGATAAATATAAGGATCTCGTAGTACTCGACGCCGACCTTGCGGCGGCTACAAAGACGGGCATTTTCAAGAAGAAGTTCCCCGAGAGGTTCTTCGACTGCGGTATCGCGGAAGCGAACATGATGGGCGTTGCGGCGGGTCTTGCCGCCTGCGGAAAGATCCCTTTTGCCTCGACATTTGCGATGTTCGCGGCGGGCAGAGCCTTCGAGATCGTGCGCAATTCCATAGGCTATCCTCACCTTAATGTGAAGATAGGCGCTACCCATGCAGGCATTTCCGTCGGTGAGGACGGCGCTACTCACCAGTGCTGTGAGGACATCGCTCTTATGAGGACTATCCCCGGCATGACCGTTATCAACCCCTCGGACGACACCGAAGCGAGGGCGGCTGTCGAAGCGGCTATACTCTACAAGGGTCCCGTTTATATGCGATTCGGACGGCTTGCGGCTCCCGTTATCAACGACCCCGCGACATACAAGTTCGAGCTGGGCAAGGGCGTCAAGCTCCGCGACGGCAAGGACATCACGATAATCGCAAGCGGTCTGATGGTCGCAGAAGCGGTTGCGGCTGCGGAAACTCTCGCCGCCGAGGGCATTGACGCCGAGGTCATCAATATCCACACCATCAAGCCCATCGACAAGGAGATCATCGCGGCTTCCGCTCAGAAGACGGGCAAGGTGCTGACCGTTGAGGAGCACAGCGTGATCGGCGGACTGGGCTCGGCTGTATGTGACGTGCTCTGCGAGTGCTGTCCGACCAAGGTCGTTAAGATAGGCGTGAACGATACATTCGGTCACTCGGGTCCCGCTGTCGAGCTGCTGAAGCAGTTCGGGCTGTCGGCTGAAAACATCGTAAAGACCGCAAAGGCAATGTGATGTAGATGAAATTCCGCTATGCAGGCAAATACACAGACGAATCACAGCTGGGGCGCAGACCCGACCCGGAAGGCTTTGTGCCTTTCAGAGAGCCGCAGGACTTGAAAAAGTTCTCCATGATAGCGAACGGGCTGGCTATGGTCGTAATGGTGATCTTTCTGATACTCGTAAAACTGCGCAGTCATGGTGCGGATTTCAGCCTTATCGGCATGATATTAGCCCTCGTGTGCATGGTACCTCACGAGTTTCTCCACGCCATATGGTTCAGGGAGGACGTGACGATGTACAATGGTCTTTCACAGGGACTGCTGTTCGTCTACGGCACGGAGGATATGACAAAAGCGAGATTCGTCATAATGTCACTGTGTCCGAACATCGTTTTCGGGCTGATACCCTTTGTGATCTTCATGTTCGTACCCTCCCTGACCCTGCTCGGAGCGCTGGGCGCGGTTTCGCTGGGAGCGGGAATGGGCGATTACATCAACATTTTCAACTGCCTGACTCAGGTGCCGAAGGGTGCGCTCGTCTACATGAACGGGCTGCATACTTATTGGTATAATAAGTAAATCGTTTCCCCGTCATGAGGTATCAAGACCACGTGACGGGGAATTTGTTTTCTTGACAGCGCCCTTATAAAGTGATATGATAGTATCGGTGAAAACGATTTAGGAAGGCAGGTAATCATCATGCTGAATCAGAACAAGCTCAGTTTAAAGGCTTCGGTGCTCATGCTCACGGTACTGACGGCGGGTATCATAGCGGCATTCATAACGCACTATATAGGAACTAAGGTGTGGTTCTATGTGTCGATAGGGCTGACAATGGCGGCGGTATCGCTGATGATCGTCATATACAAGAAAGACCGCTACCCCGAAGAAAAGCTGCTGCCGGGGATATTCCTGCTTGTGGGGCTTGTCATAACGGCGGCGGCTCTCATTTTCAACTATGTACTGCCTATAAGTTCGGGCAATGATGAGAATATGCGGACAGTGGCGGTGTTTGGCGGAATATGCTTTGCGGTGACGGGAGCCGTGCTGATAGCCTACCCTCTGTATACCGACCATCTGAAAAAGCAGCGCTGCACCGACGAGGTCATGGCGACCTGCATCATGCACATCGAGAAGTACATCGGGAAAGGAGAGCACTCCTATGCGCCCGTGTGGAGCTTTTGGCACAGCGGTGCGGAGCAGAGCGTCGCGGAGCGGAGGTACACATTCAGACCGCCGCAGGTAGGTTCATTGACCCTTATCTGTGTGAACCCCAACGATCCCGAGGACATTTACAGAAGGGAGCGCGCACGCAAAGTATGGGGGTTTATCGTAGGTATACCGTCGCTGATGATAGGGGCATTTGTACTAAGCATTGCGCTGATGTAAGGACGATACAGGAATACACTTTAGTGTTGCTGATCAACAAAGCATAATTAGCAGAGCAACGCAAAGCGTATTGTAACAGAGATAGGCGGACAAAGTGTAAATTGACCGCAGGCACAAATAAAGAAAGCGGCACTCTGTAGCATAAACCAAAAGTCTTAGGAAAGAGTCAAGGGAATAACCCTTCTTCAGAAGGGTTTTCCCTTGCAGGGGAGCGCGTAGCGCGTGGGGGCGGCGCCCCCGTTGCGCCGAAGGCGCAAAAAGCACACGTACCGACAAGACAAATCCCCGCCAAGAACCGCACACGAACCGCCCGCTTAAATCGGCGATATCAA
>CACZJT010000003.1 GCA_902781565.1 uncultured Ruminococcus sp. | reverse complement strand
AGAAATGGTATTGTCCGAACTGTGCCGAGCTTATAGTGGCAGATGAGAACAGTAAAAAGACAGCTCAAGCCCAATGTCAGAATTGCGGTGCAGTAATAATAAAGATTAGGCACAGTCGTCATCATCATGTTATAGATATAGTGATGACAGGTGGCTGATTAATAATAAGATCAAAGCAGTTTGCGGAATGCAGGGCCCGGCTGAAACAGAGCCTTGATAATAAGTCCTTGTACTGAAACAGAGCTGAACCCGATAGTACCGGGCCCGGCATCTGAAGATGCTGCAGGAGGACATCGGCAGGATATAATCCTAATTATGGTAGGATTATACCTTGTCGGTGTCCTTTTTTATTTCAAAATAATATTCAAAGCCGATATGCATTAAGGCCGAGGATACAAAAATGGAGTTATTCGGTTTTTCCGAATAACTGCATAGCTTGTACCCTTTCTTTAGTGCGCCTGTTTTCGGCAAGCAGAGTCTGTGTGCAAGTCACGCAGGCTCCTTTTTTGTATCCTTCGCAGGGAGGATAACCATGTTTTTACAAGCGAAATGGCTGTGCCTGACAGCTGAATATCCATGATCTTCGTTTTGTCTTTTTCATTTACACAACTTGAAAAACAAAATGGAGGTCAAAAAATGAACGTAACAATTGAAGTCTATGACACTATCTGCAAGAGAATCGTTGAAGTCGAGGTGGGCGAGGAATTTGCAAAAGAGTATAAGAGAATGATTTGGCGAGAGGAAAACAGTGACAGGGCTTTCAGAAAGCACCAGACCGTTACATCACAGCTCAAAGGCGGCGAGAATGACAGCTTTGAGAACTTTCACGAGTTCATTGTTGATGATGAGTACGGCGGCTCAGATAATACGGCAATAAGAAGATCATATCTGAAAAGAATGAAAAAATGCTTATCTGCTTTGTCTGAAGTTGAACAAAAAGTAATTGAGTTGAGATTCTTTAAATCACTTACTGAAAGTCAAGCAGCTAACAAAATGGGTATCTATCAGCAAAATGTGCATAGAATTAAAGTTCGTGTTTTGAGCAAGTTGCACAAACTTTTAGAAAAGTGATAAAAAAGTGATGTTAAACCCCCTGTTATTTACCGATACAAGTGAGGAAAGAAAAAGCCTCACAGAATCTTGAAAACCGAATATCAGCAATACAGGTACTTCAATCCTATGGCCGGTCAACATCTCGGCAGCCAAAGAAGCGGTACGCCAGGACCTCGGAAGAGTGAGCGGAAAATATCAGCTTCGGCAACGGGACAGCTTCCTGCAGGCGATGAAACATAGGAGGATAATGGTACTTCCGTCCAGCCACAGACTCAATCAATGGGGGCGGCAATGCGAGAACCGCATTGGGGTGAGATGCCCATGAGAACGGTACGCTGCCGGTCGCCTGTACTGCTCCGCCGTGACGGGTGCGAGGTCAAATATCACGAAAAGGCAAAACGAATAACACAAAACGCAATAGCAAAACCACATATGAAGCTCGTGCGAGCCGCATGCGAGGACGGGTTTCATATGTGCTGTTTTTGCAGCAGCGGTTTGTGTTTCGGCGGTTTGCTATATGTGGACCGCCGTTTATCTTAGAGGAAGATGAAAGCCACCACATCGACATTGGAATGGCGCAGTGAGGCGGTAAGCAAAAAGAGCAGGGCAAATGAACCCTGCTCTTTTTACGGTTTACATAGCTCAAAAATGCAATGGTGCCCAAGCATCATTTTTGAGCAAAATAATAGTTATAGCACATATTCGTAAACAGCGCATATACGCTATATATTCGCTGTATCAGAACGTGTGTTCGCTGCTGCAGCCTCTACCTTTTTTGGGTTGACACCTCATGTGCGAAACATATCAAGTTATATCACAAATAAGTACATAAGCAAAACAGCCTTCGTGAAACCACGAAAGCTGTTTAATCGCTTAAATACGCGCTTTTTTGTGCGAAAATTGGAAGGAGGTCTGGTGCGATGTCCCGAGCAGGATGTATGAATATGAACCTCGAAACGATCACCCAAGCGAAGGAAATAGCAAAAGACATCCGCACGCAGTTCTGCACTGAAAGGCTGATTTTTCGGGATTCTTACGAAGCCCCGAAAATGCGCATTTTTCAAAAAAATCCAAATGGTGCCCAAGACCGGTTTTACAAAAGAAATACGCTGTCTCAGAAAACTCTGAAACAGCGTATTTACGCGGTTTATGCTGGTCGGAGTGACGGGACTTGAACCCACGGCCTCTACCACCCCAAGGTAGCGCGCTACCACCTGCGCCACACCCCGAACAACATAATATATTATAGCATAAAATAATATAAGTGTCAATAGCCGAAATCAGAAATTTTGTAAATTGAATGTAAATAAATCATTTATGAAAGGCGTGACCGTTATGTATCTGACGGAATATTATATATAACATAAAATACATATTTATGTAATGCTTTAGAAATATGTTTTTGCTATACTTAATATAATTATCGGCGTATCCTGCCGAATTTTATACTTTTTTATAAAAAGCATTCACGGGAGGTCTGACAATGAGTGCTGCAAGATCAAAAGGACAGGTCAGCGAGCCTGAGGATAAGTACCGCTGTTTTCTGAACAGAGAGCTTTCATGGCTCAAATTCAATGAGCGTGTACTGGAGGAAGCCGAGGACGAGTTGACTCCTCTGCTCGAAAGACTTGCCTTCATTTCAATATTCAGAAGCAATCTTGACGAATTTTTCATGGTGCGCATAGGCGGACTTCACGACGCCCTGTGCGTGCCGGGGGACAGTATTGACAGCCGCTCGGGGCTGGGTCCCCGCGAACAGCTTGAACTGATACGCCCCGAGGTCATAAGGCTCTCGGTGCGGCGCGACAGCGCTTTCCGCGAGATCATGGAGAGCATAGGCGAGCTTGGGGTCAGAATGCCCGCCATGTCCGCGCTTACCGACAAGGAGAAGGAATATGTCGGCATGAAGTTCGAGACCGATATCAAGCCCCTGCTGTTCCCCACCATAATCGGCAAGAAACAGCCGTTCCCGTTCCTGAAAAACAAGGAGATATACGGCTTTGCCGTTCTCGAAACAAAAAGCGGGAAGCGCCGCTACGCGATAGTGCCATCGCTTTCGCCCATGTTCCCGCGGTCTATCGTGCTTACGGGCATTTCGGAAAACTCGGGCGTGACTATACTTTCCGCCGATGAGGTGATCTTGCATTATTTCGAGGAAATATTCCACGGGTACAAGGTCGTGGAGAAATCCCTTATACGCATAATCCGCAACGGCGATCTGGACGAGGAAAGAGTCGTTGACGAGGAGCTGGACTACCGCTCGCATATGGCGGAGGTCATTAAAATGCGCAAGAAGCTCGCCCCCGTCAAGCTCGAAATTTCCCGCGAGCTCAGTCAGGCTGTCATAGACGATCTCTGCGAGCTGCTGAAGCTCGACACCGAATGGGTGTTCCGCGTTAAAACGCCGCTTTCGGACGATTACATGAAGCCGATCAAAGAAGCGCTTTCGGGACGTCCCGAGCTTGTCTATAAGCCCCGCACGCCGCAGAAGTCCGCTTCGCTCACAGATGGCCCCATTATCCCGCAGGTGCTCAAAAAGGACGTCCTGCTGCACTATCCCTATGAGTCGATAACGCCCTTCCTGAACCTATTGCAGCAGGCTGCCGCCGATAAGAACGTCATCTCGATACAGATGACCCTCTACCGTCTTGCGCCACACAGCAAGGTCATACAGGCGCTCATGGATGCTGCGGAGAACGGCAAGGAAGTCGATGTGCTGGTAGAGCTCAAAGCCCGCTTCGATGAGGAGAACAACATCAACTGGTCGAAGCAGCTTGAGCAGGCGGGCTGCCGCGTCGTGTACGGTATAGACGGGTTGAAAGTACATTCCAAGGTCTGCCTTATCACCCGCAGGAGCGGGCGGACGGTGCAGTACATCACTCAGATCGGCACGGGAAATTACAACGAATCCACCGCGCGGCTCTACACCGATCTTTCGCTCATCACAGCCGACCGCGATATCGGCATAGAAACAAGCAACGTTATCCGCAAGATAATGATGGGTGAAACGGTAGGGGAGACCGAGTGCCTGCTGGTGGCGCCTCACTGCCTGCAAAACAAGCTCATCGACGCCATAGACAGAGAGATCGAAAAGGCTAAGAGCGGCAAGTCCGCTTACATCGGTGTCAAGATCAACTCCATGACGGACGTGAAGCTCATGGAGCGGTTCATAGCGGCTTCGCAGGCTGGGGTCAAGATAGACATGATAGTGCGCGGCATATGCTGTCTGCGCCCCGGTATTGAGGGGTATACCGATAATATCAGGATAATCAGCGTTGTGGGCAGACTTCTCGAACATTCCCGCATATACATATTCGGCAGGGACGAGGACTGCGAGATGTACATTTCCTCCGCCGACCTCATGACACGAAACACCTTAAAGCGCGTAGAGGTGGCTGTGCCTATCCGCGACCCCGAGATCAAGGAACGCATACGCGGCATATTTGAAACAATACTCCGCGATACCGCACAGGCAAGGCTCATGCTCCCCGACGGCAGATACAAGCGCCTGCGAAACGGCTCGAACGATTTTTGTTCTCAAGAGTATTTCTACGACGTAGCTTACGAGAACGCTCCTAAATGACCCCACGGAAGGGAGTAAACTATGACAGATAATTTAAATACGACCAATACAGTTGTTGCGGCGAAAAAGAGCCGTTCGGCTTTCTTAAGCCTTCTTATACTGAGCGGGCTGGGCGTTGCTCTCAATCTCGGGGGCTCATTCATCTCCCATAACGCGGGGATACCGCTCCCCCTCGACACCCTCGGCACCATGCTCACCGCAGTGCTGGGCGGGTATATGCCGGGAATGATAGTGGGCTTCCTCACGAACATCATTCTGGGCATATACGACAACTCCATGCCCTATTACGCGATAGTCAATATCGCCACGGCGGCGCTCGCGTATTTTGTCTGGAAGTTTGGCTGCTTCAAGAAGCCGCTCAGACTGATACCCGCCGCAGTGCTGCTTTCCGCGATAACGGCTGTCCTCGGTTCTGTGCTGACATGGTATCTCAACGTCTTTTCAACGGGCGGTATGTCGCAGCAGCTCGCCGATCGGCTCTCCGAAAGTACGGGCAAACAGACCTTCTTTATACAGTTTCTCAGCGACTTTTTGATGGAGCTTGCGGATAAGTCTATAATGTTACTGCTGTGCTTCATCATACTGCTGGTACTCCCCGACAGCATAAAGCAGAGATTCAGCTCCCTTGCGATACACCACAGCAAAGCGGACAGGGAGACAAAGAAGGCTATCATGAGCACCAAATGCCGCGTGCTCTCGCTGAAACGCAAGGTGCTCATAATCTTTGTCCCTGCGGCGCTCATAATCGCGGGGGCGGGTATGACGATAAGCTATGTGCTGTTCAGGGACTACATCATAAGCCAGCACAAGCAGCTCGCCGAGCGCATCACCGATCTGGAGGTAGACGCTATCACAGCCGAATCCGTTGACCTCTATCTCGAAAACGGCGGCAGCTCCGAGAGCTATGCCGAGACCAAGGAAAAGCTCCAGAGCATTTTAGACAGCACTCCCGATGTTCAGTACATCTACGTATACAAGATCATGGAGGACGGCTGTCATGTGGTGTTCGACCTTGATTCGGGCGGCTTGCAGGGCTCGCCTGTCGGCGAAGTCATTCCCTTCGATGAGGGCTTCATGGAGCGTGTACCCGACCTGCTGGCGGGAAAATACATCGACCCCATCATCACCGACGACACCTATGGCTGGCTCCTTACCGTCTATAAGCCCGTATATGACAGCCTCGGGAACTGCACCTGCTACGCGGCGGTGGATATCTCTATGGACTTGCTTGCCTCTTACGGCGTCAGCTTCATGACAAAGCTCGCTTCGCTACTGCTGGCGATACTGACGGTCATTCTCGCGATAGCCGTATGGCTGGTCGAGCATAACGTGGTGCTTCCCGTTAATACCCTCGCATACTGCACCAGCGGCTTCGCCTACAACAGTAAGGAAGCCCGCGCAGAAAGCGTAGAACGCCTGAAGGAACTGGAGATCGACACGGGCGATGAAATAGAGAACCTCTATAACGCTCTTGTAAAGACTATGGGCGACAGCATGGAGTATGTTTCGGATATACAGCATAAGACCGAAACGATCTCAAAAATGCAGAACGGACTTATCATGGTTCTCGCGGATATGGTCGAGAGCCGTGACAAATGCACGGGCGATCACGTCCGCAAGACGGCAGCTTATGTGGCGCTCATAGGCAAGGAGATGCAGAAGCGCGGTTTCTATAAGGATCAGATGACCGATGAATTCATCGAGAACATCAACAACGCCGCGCCTATGCACGACATCGGAAAGATCAAGGTATCCGACGTTATCCTTAACAAGCCCGGCAAGCTGACGGACGAGGAGTTCGAGATCATGAAGCTCCACACCGTCTACGGAAGTGAGATCATAGACCGCGCCATTGCGATAGTGCCCGAATCCGATTATCTCGTTGAAGCTAAAAATGTTTCCATGTACCACCACGAGAAGTGGAACGGCAAGGGCTATCCCACGGGGCTTGCGGGGGAGGATATACCCCTTGCGGCAAGAATAATGGCAGTTGCCGACGTATTTGATGCGCTCGTTTCCCAGAGGAGCTACAAGAAGCCCTTCACCATAGAAAAGGCGCTCAGCATAATCAAGGAGGACGCGGGAACTCATTTTGACCCCCTCGTAGCCGAAGCCTTCCTCGGGGCGGAGGAAGAGGTACGCAAGATAGCCACCGACTTCGGAGAGAAGTACAATCCCCCCTCACCGAACAAGGACAGCTGAAAAAGCTGAAAATAACAAAGGCGGTACCGCAGAGGTATCGCCTTTTTGCTGTGCTGTGATATTATAGCAATCCAAGAAAATATCAGCACAAATCTTTCGGATAAAATTCCACATTGCTGCGTCAAACTCCCTTGCAGTGCAACAGCACGGCTGCGGTCGTTTTCCTTGCACTGTGAAATTTTCTCTCGAAATCTTTATGCTGCTATTTTCTTGGATTGCTATAGAAACTCTTATTTCAGCTTTCCGTAGTCCTCGTCCGAAACGGATTCGCACCATTCGGTGCCGCCCTCCTCGGCGGGTATCTCGATCGCAAGGTGTGAGAACCAGCTGTCGGGAGCCGCACCGTGCCAGTGCTTTACCTCGGCAGGAATGTTTACGACCTTGCCCGGGGTGAGCTCCACCGCTTCTTTGCCCCATTCCTGATAGTAACCTCTGCCGCCCACGCAGATGAGCATCTGACCGCCGCCGCTCTTCGCGTGGTGGATATGCCAGTTATTGCGGCAGGCAGGCTCGAAAGTAACGTTGAATATGGGTACCTGCTCGGTGGATACGGGTGCCAGGTAGCTCTGCCCGACGAAGAACTTGCCATAGGGATTTGGCTCGCCGATAGGGAAGAACAAGCTGTTCTGATACCTGTCCTTTTCCGTAAGCTCGGGAGCCTGCTCGGTCCAGACCTCCTTCGCCAGCCTGAACACCGCCCAGCCCTTAGGCCAGCCAACGTACATGGTAGCATGAGTGATTATGGCGGCGATCTCTTCCTTGCTGACGCCGTGAGTTTTCGCGTTCTGCAAATGGTACATAAGCGAGCTGTCGGTTATTCCCGAAGCCATCAGCGACACCACCGTGATCATACACCTTGTCTTGACGTCGATAGCCTGCTCGTTCCAGACCTCGCCGAAAAGCACATCGTCATTCAGGTGTGCGAACATCGGCGCGAAATCGCCGAGCTGATCTCTCCCCGCGGACTGAATTATCTTTTCGCTCATAAAAACACTTCCTTTTTTTGTAATATAACATCATATATTATTATACAACAATTTTATTTCTGAAATGTTATGATTTATGGTGATTTTGCTGAATATGGGCGGGACTTACATGACCTTTATCAAGTGATACAGTATAGCGAACCCTCCGAAAGCGACAACAAGCCCGAAGAATACCCCGAGGAGTTTTGACATCGAAGCGTCCCTATATACCTCCGTCGGGTCATCGTGGGAGACTATCAAGTCAATTGTATCGCCGAGCTCCGCGTCATCGGGTCTTCTTCTTGACCCATGCTCTGTAACGAAGCTGCGGCCTCCGACGGTGTATTCCCATACGGGAATGAATATAGAGCCGTTTTTGATATGCCTTTCCCTGACGTCGGTACAGACCGCCGTGACGGGATATCGGCAGCGCTCCCGCTGTTTCTTGTCGGCGGCAAACGGTATCACCATGATCGCCGCGCCGAGCGCCAGCAAAAACACTGCAATGCCTGCCATATCAATATTTTCAAGCGTTTTTACGGGGATAAAGCCGGCGTTTTGGGCAATAGCCGCCCATACCGCCCTTACGATGAGCACCGCCCCCGAGATCATCACTGTCAAAGACCCGTAACGCTTGTCGGGGTATTTCTTGCTCTTGTCTTTGTAGGAAATAAAGCCGCAGGCAAAGACAATTCCCCCAAGCAGCAGATTCCCGAGCAGTGAGCTTACTTTTGCAACGGCTGATACCGTTGGTATCCCCGCGCAGATCAGCCCAACGATGGCAAGCACCCTCTTGTCCCTTTCGGTCATCTTTCCGCTGTCCTCATCATCGTCGGGAAGCAGATACTCGTCAACAAAATCCTCATCGTCATCATCGTATCTCATGTTCTGCGCTCCTTTCATCGGGAAGTTTTTCCTTTTACTATTATAACGCCTGCCGTAAGAAAATGCAAGTACATGACAACTGTTATTTAAGGTAATTTTTCTGTGTCAAGAGTTATCCGTACCACGAAAAAACCGAGGAAGCTCAGACTGCATTCCTCGGTTCTTTATTTGCATT
The DNA here is from genome assembly GCA_902781565.1 of uncultured Ruminococcus sp. Classification (GTDB taxonomy): domain Bacteria; phylum Bacillota; class Clostridia; order Oscillospirales; family Ruminococcaceae; genus YE71. The sequence goes on along the minus strand of CACZJT010000003.1, from coordinate 42,260 downwards.
ATCGCACAACTCTTTCGCGCGGGCGACTTTCTGCTTCATAGGGAGCGTCACAGCGCAGTCGGCGGCATTACAAAGTGCCGAACGTGCGTTGGTGAGCCTTCCCGTGTCGAGATAGCAGGCGGTAAGGGAGAGCCATATCTCGCACCTCACATCGTCGGCAGAAGCGTTTTCCAGCGCCTGAACGAACAGCTTTTCCGCAGTACCGATCCTGCCTTCGCTGTATTCATAGCACCCCAGTGTATGTCGCACCGAAGCGGAAAGTGCCTTGTCGCTGACGGCTTTTAGCAGATCGGCTGCATCGGCATAGATCCTGCGGGCAGTATCTGTATCTCCTCTTTGCAGCGCTCCGTAGAGGTAAGTGTTGTAGTATACCAGCCGCTGTTTTCTGCCGAGCGCCGATACATCGAGACTGTCGAGCCGTTTCATTCCCTCGGTGAAATGCCCTCCGTCTATCATCAGCTCGGCAAGAGTGAGTTGCGCGTGTGTCTTGTAAGGCTCGCCGCGCCTGCCGCATTTCCTGTGCCAGTCAAGAACCTCTGAATAAAATGCGGGACTGTACCCCTCCGACCCGAGCAGGCGCATCGTCCTGTAGATGGGAAAGTGCGGCGGACGAAGTATGATGAGCTGTATGACAAGCCCCACCGACACCGTTCCGAGATAGACCATTTCGGGAACGGGAAAGCTCATGAGCGTCTTGAAACCCGCATATTCCCCGACCGCCAGCATCAGCTGCACCAGCACTATCCCTATCGTCATCGAAATGACGATCATCTTGCATATCTGTTTCATCGGTTGTTGACAGTTTCGGGGTACATATCATGGTGAGCCAGTCTGTCCCATGCGAGCTGTTCCCATTTCGTGCCGGGCTTTCCGTAATTGCAGTAGGGGTCTATGGACAGACCTCCGCGTGGAAGGAACTTGCCCCAGACTTCTATATATTTCGGCTCCATGAGCTTTATGAGGTCTTTCATGATGATGTTCACGCAGTCCTCGTGGAAATCCCCGTGGTTTCTGAAGCTGAACAGATACAGCTTCAGGGATTTGCTCTCCACCATACGCTCTGCGGGAATGTACGAAATGTAAATGGTCGCAAAATCGGGCTGACCCGTGATAGGGCAGAGCGATGTAAATTCAGGGCAGTTGAATTTAACAAAGTAGTCGTTGTCAGGGTGCTTGTTCGGAAATGTTTCCAGCACCTCGGGGGCATAGTCGCTCTTGTACTTTACGCCCGCTGCTCCGAGCAGAGATATACTGCCGCGTTCGTTTTCTTTTCTTCCGCTGTTGTCCATTAGTATGCTCCTTTCTGTTAAAGCGCGGGGTCTGCGATACCGTTTTCGGCAAAAGCCCTTGCCCTGTCGATACAGGTGCCGCACTTCCCGCAGGGCTTATCTCCGCCCTCGTAGCAGCTCCATGTAAGCTCATAGGGCGCACCCAGCGCAAGCCCCTTTGCGACCACGCCCGCCTTGTTCATTCCGATAAACGGAGCTCTGACAGTCAGGGCGTTCCCGCTCCCCAAGTATATAGCCCTGTTTATGGCCTCGTTGAACTCCGCCGAGCAGTCGGGATAAGCGTTACCCGCCGCGTCGTCGGAGTGTGCGCCGTACCATATCTCGGTACAGCCGTTTGAAAGCCCCACGCTTGCCGCCGCCGCAAGAAAAAGACCGTTGCGGAAGGGCACATATGTTGATACGGGCTTGCCGTCGGTCTTTGAGAGCTGTTCGGCGTAGCTCTCGTGAGGTATCTCCTCTTCCGACCCGCCGAGAAGCGAGCAGTCCGAGCCTATGAACAGCTCCGCCAGATCGAGTACTCTATGTGTGACGCCGTAATGCTTCGCCACCGCGCGGGCGGCATCCAGTTCTTTGGAGTGCTTTTGTCCGTACCCCGCGGAAAGTGCCAGCACCTCCTCCGCGCCATATTTGTCCACCGCTTCGGCAAGGCAGGTAGTGCTGTCCAAGCCGCCGCTCAATAATACCAATGCTTTCATGATTATCTCCTGTTCTGTCATTCTGTCTTGCAGAGCCTGTCGCGTATCTGTTCCGCATTGTCGGCGATGACCATCACCGTCAGTCCTCCGCAGTCGAATACCAGCGCGTTCTCAGCCTTCTGCTGTTCGTCGGGAGCGTAGCCCTTGAAGCTCGCAGCGCGGGTCTTGGCGTGTTCGGTGAGTATCTGCGTCATATCTCCGTCGCCTTTGAGAGCCGCGATCTCGTCGGCTGTCTGCCCCGAGGCGGTGTACATGATCCCACCGTCCGTCAGTTCCGTGCTTTCAATGCCGAACAGCTTGGGGCAGGCGTTGTCAAATCCCTCGCTCCCCAGTTCTGCCCGTGTGTCGAGAGCAGGGCATAGCCCCTCGGAACTTACGGTGTCAAGTATCTCAGCCACTGTCCTTGAAGTTGAGCCGTTTTTGCCCGCTCCGCTCCCGCAGCCTGTAAGCAGCATGACCGCAGATACTGCCACAGCCGCAAATGTTTTTATCCCCATGGCTTATTCTCCTTCTGTCAACAGCGAATCGAGCTGCTCCTCACTGTTCCCGTTTTCGGTTGGCTCGAACATGGCGCCCCATTTGCCGTTCAGCTTGTAGGCGTTCCCTATGAATTTTACCTTGCCGTCCCTGCACTTTATGCTGAAATTAAGATTGAAGGTCATTGCATCATCAAGAGTCTGATTATAGCACTGTATCGTGAGGTCTTCTATCTCCCCCTCGCATGGGTCATTTACGAGCGTCTCATGGAGGATATTATAGTCCTGCTCCACTGTTTTTGCACGGATATCTTCGGTGAAGCCGTCGAGGGTCTTTTTGATCTCATCCTCATCTTTTATGGAGGAGCGCACCAGCACCTCGATTATCAGATCCTCATCAAAAACCTTGTCGAAGTCTTCGAGCTCTCCCGCAGCGCCTTCGAGAGTGTCGTTGATGACCTCTGTAAGCTCGGGAACGTCCTCCGCATGATATGTGTTGATATCTATGCTCAGAACAGAGCTTTCGTCGGCGGTGCTTTCGGCTTCGCTGACGCTTTCCGTGTCTGAACCGTCATCGGGAGCATTATCGGGAGGGACTGTTACACTGATGTCTGTTTCTGTGCTCTCGGCAAGAGAGCTTTCAGCCTTGTCATCTTCTATCCGTCCGCAGCCGGAGAATATCGTGAACGCGGCGATGCAGGCTATTATGATCGTTTTTCTCATCAAGTGGTTCTCCTTAGTTTCATCTGAAAATATTCACATAGAGCGGCATGATATAGACCAGCATGAACACCGCCGCCGAAGTACAGCTCATGATGACCCACGCCGCGGCGTCGAGTTTATTTGTGCCTTTCAACTTCCTACGGAAGAACAGATACAGCGCTAAAAGCAGCACACCCGCTGCTGTGATCGCTGCACCCGCCTTGAAGCCGGGGGGTGTGAAGCTGACGGTGATCGAATTATCGCCCGCTTCCAGATCAATGGCTGTGAAGCCCGTGAAAGCCTTGCGGTATTCGGTCTTTACGCCGTTGACGGTGATGGTGTAGCCGTCGTAGTAGGGAAGGCTCAGGAAGCAGGTGCAGGGCGCGTCGGCGTGACAGCTCCCCGAAAGGATACCTTCCCCATCCTCCGTCAGACCCACGCCCTTTACTTTCTCCAGAAGCTCCTCAATGCGCTCAACGTCTATACCGAAAACTCCGAGGGAGTAAACGCTCACGCTCTTGACGAAGGTAAGTTCTACCTCGATATCTCCGCCGCTCACATCGCCGAGACGGATAACGCCGCTGTTTGTGGCATATGGGTACTTAGATCCGCGCTTTGAACCGTTTACTTTCACCTCAATGGCGTCATAGAAGGACTCCTTGTAGCGGGTGGACATACCGTTGTAACAGTCGAGATAAATGGTCTTTTCGCGGGAAGCGTCTATTGTGTAGTGCAGCACAGTTCCCTCGGGAATGGTCATAATGCCGTCATTGACCTGCACCTCCTCTGCGGGGAGGTATTTCTCGACCACGTTCTCCCCCAGCACACGTTCGCTTATGAAACGCTGTACATCGGTGCGGTCGAAATAAGTGGGAAGCTCCGCCGCGTCGTCAAGCACGCCTTTGGGGAGCATTATCCCCATAGGCAGGTAATCCGGCAGGCGGTGGATAAAGCCGTTCTCGTCCTTATATATCTCATCGCTGTGGCTGATACCGCCGTTTATCTCGTAACGTATCGAGAGCAGTGCATCTGTGAGCCGCGTGCCGCCTACCGAAGAAACTTCAAGCCCTGTGGTGCTGTAGCCCATGTGTTTCATCGCGGTGGCGTAATCCATGCCTGTGAGAGAGGTGTAATGGCTTATGGTATCGTAGCCCATAGCGCCGATGATGTTATTGTCAAAGAGCTTGCTGTATGACTTTACTCTGTAGAATCCGTCATCGTCTATCTTCCCCGAAAGACTGTAGATATTGCCGCGCTTGATGTTCTGCTCGGCATTCGTATCGGCGGGGTAGACCATGTAGATATTGACCGCCGCGGTGGATTCGATAAGGAAAACCAGTCCCGAAAGCCCGAGGAATACTTTCCGTATGAAAATGCCATTATGATACGCCGCATAGATGATCCCGTAGCAGATAACAGCCATGAAGAACAGTCCGAGGGTAAGTTTGAGAGATGTCTCGTCGCCCCATAGGGAGTTTACGTACTTGCCGACCTGCTTGAGCTTTTCTTCGAGGGTAAAGTCTATCAGACTGCGGTAGAAGTACACCATTGTCACGGTCAGCAGACCGCAGACAAAGAGTTTTGGCAGTCCGCTCACCCTTTCGGGCACCTTTTCCAGTGCGTAGGAACAGCAGTAGAGCGCAAGGAAGATCGTCATATACCCGAACCGCCCGGGGAAGCAGATATACGAGCCTAAGTGCCATACTTTGTTTATCGGCTCTATGGCAAAGGGTATGAGCATCAGTCCGAGGAGCAGCAGCATTTGGTCGTTCCCCCGCGAGCGCTTGCGTCCGCAGAACAGGTCAATGAGTATCACCGCCGCCGCAAATCCTGTAAACAGCAGTACGGGGAGCATGGTGGTAAATGGCGGTACCGTGTCGCTTTCCGCCAGCACCTCCATGAGTTTTTTTGAGGTGCGGACAGAGCTTCGGTACTGCATGAAGCAGGGAAGCCACACAAATGACGTTATTAGTGCCGAGATGAACGAGCCTATGAAAAGCTCTCTGCCCGTTCGGAACAGCCTTTCGCGGCGCTTTTTGTCGGCGGTGATGCCCTTGCTGTTCATGAGCATAAAAACTCCCGCGTACAAGAGCACGAATATTATCAGCATGGCGCAGATGTAGAAGTCCGCGAACATACTGTATGACAGCACGATGATGTACATGAGAGGCTTATGCTCGGAAAACAGCTTTTTGAGGGCTATTATCAGCAGCGGGAAAAGATACATCATATCGAGCCAGGGGATATTCTGGTAATACAGCATAGTATACCCGCAGAAAGGATACATAACGCTCAGCAGTACCGTTTCGCCCGCTCCCAGCTTCTTTCGGCATACCGAGAAGCATATCGAAGCGGTCAGAGCGCAGCAAGCCATTTTCAGAACGATGAGCACGTTCGCGAACATGAGCATATCTTCCTTCGGGACGAACTTCACCAGATAGGTGAAGGGACTTGCCAGATTGAAGAAGTACACCCCGTACATACTCATACCGCCGCCCGCACGGAAGCTGTAGAATACCGAAGGGGCGCTGCCGCTTTCGAGCATCTCTTTGAACTGACTTAGCAGCGGTACGACCTGCTGGGACATATCACACCATGACATCGCACCGCTCCCGAAAGGATAAAGCCCGTGCATTTTCGCCATCACGAGCATTATCACGATCACGATAAGCGGCGGGAGCGCGACAGGCAAGCACTTGCGGAACCGCGGTTCCTCGCCTGCCTGTCTGAAAGCCTTTATCAGCCCGTTTTCTTTAAGGCTGCTCCCGCTCTCCTCCGAGCCGCTTTCTGCGGCAGCCGAAGTTTCATTCTCTTCCATTATTCCTTATTTCCCCTTTCCTCCGAAGCAGCGGACTTACCCACGTTGTACGCGGGACTGTTTTCCGCTTCACCAAGTATTTTACTCATTATCCCGAGTGTGCGTTCCTTTCCGTATATAACACCGCACGTGAAAAGATAATCCACATAGTCGTTCACTGCGCTAATTATACTTTGTTCATGAACCATAAGGAACATACGCTTGCTTCCGTCACGCATGATGAAGCTCACGCTGCTGTCATTTCCGATGTTGACTCTGAGCGAATCTGATACCGAGTTCTCCTCGGCAATGATACGGTAATTTACCTTTCCCGATTCCGTGCAGCGTATCATTTTTCGCAGTATTTCGACCCTTTCACGGATCCCCGAGGGTGCATATCTTCCTTCGGGGATCTCGGCTATCCTCCCCGTGAAAACATATTCCCTAAGACCGGTTTCGGTGAAAACGTCCGTATAGTCCGAACCGACGCAGTATCTGTCGAGCATTTCCTTACATTCGAGCATGAGCTCCCGAGTCCTTTCTTCGGAACTCAAAAGCCTAATACTCGGATCTCCTTCGCTCATAATGAACAGAGAAGGCGCTCTGTCGAGAGTCAGTCTGTGCCCCTTGTAGCTGCCGACGTTTTTGTAAGCGTCGATAAAGGAATAGTTGATAGCTACCAGCGGGTCGCAGCGTTTGTATAGCGTATCGAACTGCCGTCTGTAGAAGTCAACGGTTTTCGGGTCGCGGTAGATTATCCCCGTGTCAAGTCCGTTGTCGGCGCAGACAGCGTAATTCTCGGTGACTATCAGCGTAGGAAGCAGCGTGGCGCTGTTGATGTGAGCGGAAATATTGTCGTAGTAATAGAACGGAGCATAACCCTTGCAGCAGTAGGCAAGCTCGCAGACCGATGGAAAGAAGCCGAGATTGTGACCGTTATCTCCCGAAGTCCCCGAACTGTTATCCGCACAGAAAACGTGTACGAGGCGGGTATCGCGGCGGTCGGAGAGTATGTCTTTGATAAAGGAGCATATAAACGGTTCGGGCTGGGCTATGATGTACAGCGCAGAGCCTGCGCTTATCTCCGAGAGCAATATCGCTGCCAGCGCCCGCATGAGCTCGTTTTTCTCTCCACATACAGTAACATCTGTCATACCTGCCGTATCCACCGCGGTGTTGAAGGAGAACAGCTGTCGGAAATCCTCATTGACGCAGTGCATCGTCAGCGTCCCGAGTATCTGCTTGACCGTCTTTCGGCGCCTGTAGACCTCGTCGCCCATGAGCGAGATGTTGTACTGTTCGAGCAGCTTGTCTCTGTCCTCGGAGGAAAGCATTAGTATCCTGCCGAGCTTTTCTACTATCTCCCTGCAATGGGGTATACGCTCGCCGCCAATGAATTTATGCAGAGTGGCGCGGTCTATGCCGCACTGCTTCGCCATAGATACCACCGTCATGCCGCTCATATCGGTGTATTTTTTCAGCATATCGGAAAACCCCGACAATAACGCTCACTTCCTTACATTCGTATCGTCTTATTTGTCAAGAAAAGCCTTGGAATCCAGCGGATAGTTTTTCAGGTCGGGGAGCTCTTTCAAAGTAAGCACCCTGTCATGGTTATATATCTTCTTCCACATATCGAGGGAAGTGTATTCGCCCGAGAGCTGTGCGTCCTTGACGGTGAACTCGCCGTTCCATGTTGCGAAGTAACTCCAGCGTGCACCGTCAGCCATAGCCGCGTCGGGGTCAAAGAGCGTCCCGTTCTCTGTCATGGCAACGATCTTGTTGGAGGAGGCGCAGTCCTTCGTGAAGTCGTAGTACCATTTCTTCGAGGAGTAGTCGCCCTTGTCTGCGTAAACGTCGAAGCCGATGATGTCGCAGTATTCGTCCCCGGGATAGTACGCCGGATTCTGACCGTTCCATACCCAGATGAGGTTGTTAAGGTGGTGATAATTGGTCAGGCGGTCATACATGAGCTTCCAGAGCTCCTTGTAAGCCTCGCCGCCCGAGCTGCCCCACCAGAACCAGGTGTTGTTCCAGATCGGGTCGCCGCCGCCCTCGTGCAGAGGTCTCCAGAGCACGGGAACATGATAGTCTTCCAGCTCCTTGAGATATTCGGCTATGGAGTCGATATCCTGGACCAGCATATCGTAGCCCTCCTGATCCTCGCCGTTCATTATCTTGCCGAGGTTTATTGTGGTGCTGTCTGAATAGAAGCCGCGCCACCAGGGGTGCTCGTTGTCGTTCTCGTAGAGATACTTGTCGGGAGCGTTCCAGTGCCAGCAAATAGTCACTATCCCGCCGTAATCGTTCCACCAGGACTTGGCGTTGCGGATAGCGGTCTCGCCGCCTCCCGAGCCGTGGCGAAGTCTGCTGGGCGAAAGCTCGATGAGGTCTATGCCCTGTACCGCGGGATAGTCCCCGCAGAGCTTTTCGATCTCGATGAACTCGCGGGATTCCGTACCCCAGTTGTCCTTGGAATACTGACCCGAAAGTATGTATTTTCCGTAGGTATCGCAGAGGAAGCTGTAGAGTCTGCGGGTCTCCTCATTGGCATTGGGATTCACAAGCTCGCGGGACACCTCGAACTGCGCAGGGTCTATCTTCTCGGCAGGCTTGATGGTGAAGCTGTCGATGTAGACGGGCGCGGAGCTTTGGGACTTGAAGCCTATCTTGTGCTTGCCCTCGGGGAAGCGAACCTTTTCGGCTTTGTTGTCATCGAATTTGTCGGAAGGCACGTCAAAGGTGGTGAGCGCTGCACCGTCAACGGTTATCTGAGCCTTGGTGTCCTCGCTGTCCGAAGCGGAGCGTATGGTGAGGTCGTAGCTTCCCGAAGCAGGGAAGTCTATCTCCATCTCTCCGATACCCTCACCCATTACCGCGATGAATCCGTCACCCGTGAACTTGCCGACGAAAGCCTTGTCGATGACCGAAGCCCCGCCCGAGAGCTCGCACTTCTCGGCTTCCGCTTCAAAGGAATAATCCTCGGGAACGTCCCCGTCGCTGTATTCCGAGAGGTCGAAATCACCGAGAGTTTCCACCACTGGCTCTGTGGCGATGTCCTCGCGGGCTCTTGTGGTGACAACGCTGACAGCGGGGTCGGAAGGGTCTGCGGAGGTGTCCTCTGCGCCGCCGTCTGCGGTCTGACCCTCACCCGCGGGAGATGTTTCCTGCGCGGAGCTCCCGCCTTCCGTACCCGAAGCGCAGGAGGAAAGTCCCGCCAGCATAACGAGAGCCGAAAGCCCGCATAAAGTCCTTTTGAGTTTATTGTTCATAGCTTTAGTTCCTTTCGTGTTTATTTTAACCGTTATTATGATACACAATTATCCATTATAATCTATTGTACAACATATCGGCGCAAAAGTCAATCGCTTTATGCAGGATTTGCATTTTTTTCGGCATTTCTCACATTCCGGACATTTTTGCTATAACCCAAAGGTATAGCAGTATGAGAAATCGGCATTTTACAAATAGAGAGAAATGTGGTATAATATTCATAACAAAGAGTATAAGCAAGTTAAATATGAACCGAATGTAAAAAAGTCACATATCTCCTTGACGTATAATAAATTCAGATGTATTATATATAGTGTATACTCATAAAGAACACGGAGGGATAACATTATGAACACTAAGATCGAAGCTCTGATAAACAATATAGAAAAGGTGATAGTCGGCAAACGCCTGCCTATCACCAAGGTCGTATGCGCTATGCTTGCGGAGGGGCATATCCTCATAGAGGACGTCCCGGGCGTGGGCAAGACCCGCCTTGTGGCGTCGCTTGCAAGCTCGGTGGAGGGCGCCTTCAACCGTATTCAGCTTACTCCCGACATCATGCCCTCGGACATCGTGGGATTTTCCATGATCGACCCGCAGACACGCGAGCTCGAATACAAGCAGGGAGCCGCAATGTGCAACTTCCTGCTCGCCGATGAGATCAACCGCGCAAGCCCGAAGTCACAGTCGGCTCTGCTCGAAATAATGGAGGAACATCAGATATCCCTCGACGGCAGGACAATGGAGCTGCCCTCGCCCTTCATGGTAATGGCGACCCAAAACCCTGTTGAGACTTACGGTACCTATCACCTTCCCGAAGCTCAGATGGACAGATTCATCATGAAGGTATCAATGGGCTACCCCACCCCCGAGGAGGAACTTGACATCATCACCCGCTCGGAAAACCCCTCGTTCACCGAAAAGCTCCCTGCGGTCATGACCATATCTGAACTCAATTCCCACATCGCCGCCGTGAAGCAGGTCCGCTGCACCGACAGCGTGAAGTGGTACATCGTTTCGCTGCTGAACGCCACACGCGGCTCAGACCTCGTGAAGCTCGGAGCGTCACCCCGCGCGGGCATTGCGCTTCTCAAAGCAGCCAAGGCTTACGCTTACATAGAGGGCAGGGATTATGTTGTTCCCGATGACGTAAAGGCAGTTATGTCGGCAGTGCTCTCCCACCGTCTGATGCTCTCCCCCAAGGGCAAGTCCGCATATCCGAGCGCCGAGGCGGTCATGGAGCAGGTAGCGCTTTCCGTGCCCGCTCCCACAAAGTAACAGCGTGAAGGTGAGGCTATGACAAGATCCGAAAAAAAGGCTTTCATACTGAAAGGCGATCTTCCCGACAGGGTTTATTACGGCAACGTCGCTTTCAAGACCGTCAGGGCTCTTCTGAGCTATCTCGGCTGTATCGGTATAGCGCTTGCCGTCACATACTATCTTGACGGTACGGCGGGCATAATATTGACTGCGGCGCTCCTTTGCGCTCTGGTCATATCCATCGTTATGACAGTTATTGTTATGCGCTCCGTAAGGGTCGAGATAACCGCAGACAAGAATATCCTCGTCAAGGGCGAAAAGGTGCTTTGCAGGGTGAAGCTCTTCAATACGCTCCCGATCACCGCCCCCGTCATCGAGATACAGGCGGACTGCTCTCCGCAGCTCGCTATGGAATCCTCTCTGCTTTACAAGGGAGCGCTCGCGGGACGGGCAGTGAACGTTCTGAGCATACCCATGACCGCAAGATACAGCGGCGCCGCAAAAATGACGATCGACCGCGTGACGCTCACGGACTACCTCGGGATATTCTCCTTCAGGCTGAATGTCCCCGAAGAACAGCTTGCCTTCAAGCTGGCTGTCTATCCCGATATCCCCGACGCGGCGGTGCAGACGGATTTTCTTAAAACCACCAACAAGTTTTCGAGCAACGACGATGAGGAGGAGGAATCCGACGAGGTGTCCCTCACTTCTACAGGTATGCCGGGATACGATCACAGGCAGTATTACCCCGGTGACCCGATAAAGCGCATAAACTGGAAGCTGTCCTCGAAGCGGGATATCTACATGATAAGGCTCGATGAGGAGATACGCAGCGCAGGTCAAATGTTCTTTCTCGACAGCCCCGTGACAGAGCCGACTCCCGACATACTAAAGGTGCGGGACAACGTGATCGAGGGCGCACTGACCATGTTCATGATGCTGATACGGGAGGGCAGGGAAGCTACTTTCTTCTACTGCAAGGACGGTTTGTGGCTCGCCCACGAGATACACTCCCAGCCCGATGTTTTTGCTCTCCAGGAGATACTCTCCGACTACTCGCCCTGTGAAGCTCCGACGCCTGTTCCCTCAGAGATCACCGCGGCGGGCAAGACTCCCATAGTGTTCAGCGCTGCTGTAAGAGGGGCGGAAGGAACTCTTTCGGATATCATCTCACAGTGTCCCGAGGCGCTGGTGATAACCGCATACTCGGCACTGATACCGTCCATGAGCTCCGATATGTGGACGATCTCCGACGAGTTCGAGTTCCGCAAGGCGGAGCATTAAGGAGAAGTATTTCTTTCTTTTCCGTAAGGAGATAAATAGATGAAAAAAGACAAAGATAAAACAAAGATAAAAGAACCAAAGCCCAAAGCACCTCCCGTTCCGCTTGCCGAAAGGTTGAGCAATTACATCTGTCCGATGCTTCTGGGCGGTGCAGTATGCTTCGCGGTCATTTACGCGCTGTACCGACCCTTCGCGGCTTTCTGTACGGCGATATTCCTCGCTGCCGAGCTGGTATTGTTCATATTCTTCGACAAGATCAAAACGATACGATTCTTAGGCGGGATCATCTACACCGTAATGCTCATCGCCTGCTCCTTCGGCGCCATGTCGATAATGTTCTCCGAAGCAAGGGTCGAGGGCTGGGAAGCGCCGATGAACTGGTTCTACGGTGAAGAAGGCTCCTACACACTTCACACGGGATTCCTCACCGCGGTCATGCTGGGCGGCGGATTCTTCCTTATCTCGATACTCTATTACTTCACTCAGATACGCTACCGAAGTCTCGGGGTCATGCTCTGTATAATGTTCCCGTTCGTTATCTACGCGAAGCGCGCGGACGCCATGCCCGATGTGCTGGTAACGGTGATGATCTCGCTTTTTCTTGCGGTAATGGTACATAACCGCCGCATTGACCCCTCAGTTCCGAAAGAAAGACGGGGAGTGCTGGTGGTCAACACCGCGTATATCATAAGCGTTGCGGTGTTCGTGTCGGTCACGGGTGCGATAACCATGATGATCGACAAGCCTACCTACTTCTCTAAACTCGAAAAGGATTCAAGCTATTTCGATTACTACCAGACCGATGCCACAGGTTCGGGCGATCTTGACAGTCTGCAAAACGAATCCTCCGACAGGCGGGGCGGGCTGAACTATACCTACAACCCGATCTTCTACCTTCAAACGGACGGTACACAGCCCGAATATTATCTCCGCAGGCAGGTCTATGACAAATTCAACGGCTCTGTCTGGGAGAACGAAGAAGATTTTGACAGCTATTCGGTAGTCTACTCATCTGTCATACCCGAATACGCGGAAGATGATATCCTCGCCGACATGAAAGAGGTGTCGGCGGAGGACAGCAGCTTTCTCTCCCCCGAAAAATACAAGAGCGCCATCACGACCCGTCACGGAAGGGTATTTGATGAGAGCTTTGCTCCCTACTATCTTCCCGCGCCCCTCGGTGTGATAACGGATAACGGCACTCTCGAAGAACTTGAATACAGGAAATACCCTCAGACTACCGTTATAAGAGCAAGTGCGTTAAAAGCCGATAACTCGGGCACGCAGATACCTGCCCTTGACGACAGCTTCGATTTCTTAGAGTACGGAGCGGGGCTGACAAAATATGTCAAAGACCTGAACATGACGGGCGATGAGTACATTTCAAAGCTCACCGAACTGAGCGATAACGGCTCTGCTGCCGCAAGACGGCTGCTTTTCGACTATAATAGCGCCTTGATCGAGTATTACGATATCAACAAAGTCTCCGACAGGCTGGTACAGCTCGCCTATGAGGTCACAAAGGACTGCAAGAGCGACTACGAAAAGGCGCTGGCACTGGAGAGCTACTTCACCAATGAAGGCTTTCTATACTCCCTCGAATACGTTCCCGAGGACGATTCGATAGATTATTTCGTGTTCGAGAGCAAGACAGGCTACTGTGTGGCTTTCGCCACTGCCATGACCCTCATGGCACGTTCGGTGGGGCTCCCCGCAAGATACGTTGAGGGTTTCGCGGCGTTCGAGTATACCGATGACGGCTCGATAGTAGTCCGCGACGGTCACGCTCATGCGTTCGTTGAGGTCTATATCCCCGGTGCGGGCTGGATGACCTTCGACCCGACCGTATCCGACTACCGCGACACCCCCACGGGTGATGACGGCGGCTTCGGCTGGCAGACCTTCCTCACGATAATCAGCAGATTCATACTGGTCATAATCGTTGGATTCGTCATCATTTTCGTCGTGCTGCTTGACCGCATAGTTGAGCTGATATTCAGGATAAGACTGCGCTTCGCAGACCCGGCAAAGGGCGTCCTTATGCTCTATGCTAACGTGATAAAGCTCGTGAACCTCTCGACCAAGGACGACTATTCCGCGTACACGGTCAAGATGCTCCGCAGCTATCTCTACGAAACGAGAACAGTCTGCCCGGAAAAGCTCCTGACGCTGTTTGAGCGCACTGCCTTCGGAGGATATGTTCCCACAGCGGAGGAGTTCTCCGAAGCTTACGAGGACTACAAGCGCTGCTACAAATACCTCCGCAAGCTGCCCTCCGCAAAGACTCTCGCAAAGTTAAGAGCGAGCAGTGCAGCCGCGAAATAACACGATAACAAAGCAGACCGCAGTTCCCACGGGAGCTGCGGTCTTTACGTTATTCAAAGTCCTTTACGTCTATATCGGGCGGGGCGTCTATTTCCTTGCCTACATATCCTCCGTTTTTTCGCCGCTGTTTGACACATTCGGTCAGGAGGTACTCTATCTGCCCGTTGACCGAACGGAAATCGTCCTCCGCCCACGAAGCTATATCATTGTACAGCTTTTCCGATAACCGCAGCGGCACTTGCTTCTTTGCCGCCATATCAGTAAAGACTGCCCGAGTTTACGACAGGCTGAGCGTCGTGGTTCCCGCAGAGCACTACCAAGAGATTCGATACCATCGCGGCTTTTCTCTCTTCATCAAGCTCCACGACGTCCTTTTCGCTGAGCTGTTCGAGAGCCATTTCCACCATTCCCACAGCACCGTCAACTATCAGCTTGCGGGCGTCAACTACTGCGGAAGCCTGCTGTCTTTGCAGCATAGCGGCAGCTATCTCGGGCGCGTAGGCGAGGTAGGTGATACGGGCTTCTATGATCTCTATGCCCGCATTTCTGACCTTCTCCTGTATCTCGTCACGTATACGCTGCGCCACGATCTCACTCGAACCGCGCAGGCTGCCTTCGTCGGCAACGCCGTCGCCTGTTGTGTCAACATTGGGCGCTACATCGTAGGGATAGAGCCTTACGATATTGCGGAGAGCAGTGTCGCACTGTAAGGAAAGATACTCCTTGTAGTTGTCAACGTCAAACACAGCCTTAGCCGTGTCAACGACTCTCCAGATGACCGCGATACCTATCTCGATAGGATTTCCGAGGCAGTCGTTGATCTTCTGCTTGTTGTTATTGAGAGTCATGATCTTTAAAGAGATGCGCTTGTCAACAATTGATTTAGCCGCAAGCTGTACGTCCTCGGACTTCATCGCAACAGAAAGGGCAGAGCCGCCGTCGGCTCCCACATCTCCGCTCTGACGCAGCTTCGTGGAAGCGGCAGGATTTACCGAGACGCAGAAAGGGTTGACCCAGTAGAAACCGTCGCCTTTCAGTGTACCCTGATACTTTCCGAAAAGCGTAAGCACGAGCGCTTCCTGAGGTCTTAACACCTTTAACCCGAGGTAGAGTATCCACCCGAGACACATCCATGTCACCGCAACCACTGTGATCGCTACGCCTGCTCCTCCGCCGATAAGGGGTGCTACGATGACTGCGGCTATCGACACGATGTAGATAAAGGTCGTTAAGATGAGCATTGACATTCCGTTTTTTTTTCCAGAAATGATTTTTTCCTCCATTGTTGTTACCTCCGTTTATATGTATTATCAAATCCGTATGTATTTGATATCATAATGATATCACAGAAATATAGTTTTGTCAAGATATCCCATAGATAATTGTAGAACTGTCCAAATTGTCAAACGCAGATTTGTGCAGAACAAACAAAAGCCCCCATGACCTTTACAGTCATGGGGACGATTATCTTATTATTGTAACTCTCCGCGGCTGAATTCCGAGAGTTCAAGACCCTCGTTTCTTTCAAGCGCCCAGCGGATATTCCACTCGCTCGTAAAGAGCAGAAGCGAGCGGTCGCGCATATCGGTGACGACCTTGGTATCGGAGCTTATCTTCAAGTCCTTCGGCTCGACGGGGGACTTATCTATCCAGCGAATGTGCGAATAGCTCAGTCCTTCCTTTATCATTTCAACGCCGTATTCGTTCTTCATGCGGTACTCGAACACATCGAATTGCAGCACGCCCACAACGCCTACGATGATCTCCTCCATTCCGAGCAGCGGCTCGCGGAAGATCTGTATAGCACCCTCTTGTGCGATCTGTGTTATGCCCTTGACGAACTGCTTGCGTTTCATGGTATCCTTCGAGCGATAGCGCATGAAATGCTCGGGCGCGAATGTGGGTATGCCCTCGAACATGAACTTCCTGTTTGGAGCGCATACGGTGTCGCCGATCGAGAAGATACCCGGGTCGAAAACGCCTATGATGTCGCCCGCGTAGGCTTCGTCGATGATCTCGCGCTCCTGCGCCATGATCTGCTGGGGCTGGGAAAGCCGCATTTTCTTACCGCCCTGAACGTGAAGCACGTCCATCTCTTTGTCGAACTTGCCCGAGCATACCCGCAGGAAAGTGATACGGTCGCGGTGAGCCTTGTTCATGTTAGCCTGTATCTTGAACACGAACGCCGAGAAATCGGGCGAGAAGGGGTCGATGACACCCTCGCTCGAATCGCGGGGCATCGGAGGGGGAGTCATCTCAAGGAACTTTTCGAGGAATGGTTCAACTCCGAAATTCGTGAGCGCCGAGCCGAAGAACACGGGCGAGAGCCTTCCGCTGTGTACAGCTTCGAGATCGAGCTCGTCCGAAGCGCCGTCCAGCAGCTCGATGTCGTCCTTTAGTGTCTCGTAGTTGGTGTCGCCCAGTATGTCCGCGAGCGTGGGGTCGTTCAAGTCGGCTTCGTTCGCCGAGACCTTGTGGCTTCCGCCCGTGGGGTCAAAGTAGATGACGTGACGGCTCCCGCGGTCGAAAACGCCCTTGAACTCCTTGCCCGAGCCTATAGGCCAGTTGATCGGGCAGGTGGGCATTCCCAGCTCGTTCTCTATCTCGTCGATGAGGTCAAAGGGGTTGCGGGCTTCGCGGTCGAGCTTGTTGATGAATGTGAAAATCGGTATATGCCGCATAGCACAGACCTTGAAGAGCTTTCGGGTCTGATTCTCCACGCCCTTTGAGGCGTCGATGACCATGACCGCCGAATCCGCAGCCATGAGCGTGCGGTAGGTGTCCTCCGAGAAGTCCTGGTGTCCGGGGGTGTCGAGTATATTGATAACATGGTCGTTATATCTGAACTGCATGACCGAGGACGTTACGGAGATACCTCTCTGCTTTTCGATCTCCATCCAGTCCGATACTGCGTGACGGGCATTCTTCTTGCCCTTAACAGCCCCCGCCTGCGCGATAGCCCCGCCGTAGAGCAGGAATTTCTCGGTGAGGGTAGTCTTACCTGCGTCGGGGTGAGAGATTATGGCGAAAGTACGCCGTCTTTTTATTTCTTCTGTTAAGCCTGCCAAAATGTATTCCTCCATTTATGTTAGTTTATAAGTCGTATTGCAGGGCGATCTTTACATTTTGGGCACTCCTTTCGTTCGGAACGTTCAAAGGTTGAGTAAGATCATCTTATCAGCCAATCTTCAATATCCAGGTCGGGTATATTGCGAAAATCTTTTGTATTGTTTGTGACTAATGTGATATCGTTTGCTATTGCACAAGAAGCTATTTGTATATCGAGTTTTCCGACAGTAAATCCCGATCTGTATAACGCAAGGCTGACCTTTCCGTATGCGAGAGCAGCTTTGTCATCAAACGGAAGGATCACGATATTCTTTAGTATTTCATCGAGCATTTTCTCATTATTTGTTCGTCTTTTACTTTTTTCTATCCCCTCACGCAATTCGGCGTAGGTCACAGCAGAAATGCTTAAACCGTTCTTTCTTTCGTTCATAAATCTTTCAATAAGATAGTCGGGGTGATATCGCATCATATAGATGATGATATTTGTATCAAGCAATTTCATAGTTTTTCTCTTTCGTTCTGATACTGGGGATCTCTTCCGTTTGAGAAGCAATCCTCTCCAAGCGTACTGAACGCTTGGGATAATTTGGCGAACTCCTCACTCTTTGCATTGTCCGAACGCCCTTTGTGTGCAGTTTCACGATTTCCGAACATAAGGATAAAGCCTTGAAGCTCTTCTTCATTAAAGCTGTTTAATATCTTATAAGCTCGTTCCATTGAAGCGTTCATGAAGATCATCTCCTTGTCTGAAGTATTTCTTAAAACTCATATTATAAAATATTTCTGATTATATTATACACTATCCCCGCCCCGATTTCAAGTGCCGATGTGTAAATTTTAAGATTATTCCAAATTTGCCCCCATTACCGTAACACATTTTTATCTTCCGCATAATCTGTAATATGAGCCGACCGAAAGGAACGCTCAAATAAAACTCAAAAGGAGAATTCGTTATGAACAACAACTGCAACTGGTGGATCATCATTCTCGTACTCATCGTTTGCTGCGGCTGCGGCAACAACGGCTGCGGATGCGGCTGCAACAACGGCTTCGGTAACGGCTGCGGCTGCAACTGAACCAATGACGGGCTGAAAGGTCCGTAAACGAGAACGCCGCCCTGCGGGAGCCTTTCCCGCGGGGCGGTGATCTGTTATACTATGCCGTACAGTTTCGGCAGGCGCTCGAGAGTAACGGAGTATTCGCTGTCATAGACCTCTTTCAGCTTTTCGGAGGTATTGAACTCCTCTCCGAGACAGAAGCCGTGCGACCATGTCATGTAATAAGTCCACGCCGCTCCCTCGTTCACGACTGCGGCAGGGTCTGGGATAACTCCCGTTTCGGCTACAGCGGCGATCTTCTCCGATGGAGTTATGCGGATAAGCTCCTCATACTCCGCTCTGCGGGAGGTGTGCTCATGGGCGGGCGGGTACATATCGCGGGAAATGATGTCCACCGTGTCGTCACCGGGATAGCCCTCCGCAAGAGGGGAGTTCCACACCCAGATCAAATTGTGCAGCCTGCGCTCCTCGGTGAAGTGACGGAACATGAGCCGATAGAGCTGACGGGCGATCTCGGGTCCCTTAGCGCTCCACCAGAACCAGTCGCCCTCCGACTCGTGGAAGGGGCGCCAGAGTATAGGGATATGTCTGTCGCAGAAGGGGCGCAGAAGCCCCGCCATAACGTCCATGTCCGCAAAGAATGCCGCCCGCTCCGGAGTGCCTTCGATCAGCACACGGCTCGCGTCGAAATCGGTGTTGCAGGTGAAGAAGGCTTTTGACCGTCCTCCGAGAGGCGAGAACCAGTGCCACGTCATCGTGATGAGCCCGCCTTTCTCTGCCCATTCCAGGGCGCGTTGCAGAGTTCCGCGGTTCTCCTCTACTTCCTTCATGCACTCCTCATCGGTGGAGAGGTAGTTGATGTTCGGCGAGTAGGAAAGCAGCTCGAAGCCGAGCAGCGCAGGCTCCTTGCCCGTCACGCTTCGGATATGGTGAAGCTCCTCCATAGCCATAGTCTGCGTATGCTGTCCCGTGATGATCCTTTTGCCGCTTATGCCTGTTAAGTATCTCATAACGTTTCGTACTTCATCTATGGCGTTTTTGTCGGCAGGCTCGTAATATCTCATAGCAAATGCTCCTTTTTCGCAAAATGTTTTCAACTATTATAGCAGAGTTCCGAGGATATGTCAATGGTCCGTGACACTTTTTTTACGAGTACGGTCAATTGGTCAGCGTCGGATAACTTCACAAGTGATATACTGCACGTTAAATAAAATTTGTTGAAAAAAGGTATTGTAAAATATTGTCGGATAGTGTATAATAAGATAAGAATGCTTACGACAATATTGACCTGCCGCGGGACCGTCAGCGGCGGGTGCCGCATTGTGCGGTATTTGGACGGAGAAATGAGGTAATAATCCGATGAGCAATACCGAAAACAGAATATTTGATCCTACAACAGCAGTTGCACCCCTCGGCATAATCGCCCTGAAAGGTGCTACAGAGCTCGGCAAGCGTATCGATGAGTATTTTCTGAAATGGAGAGCTCCCCTCGAGGGCGAAGACCCCGAAACGAGGACATTCCTTATCGAAGCCGACTGCCCCCGCTTCCAGTCCGGCGACGGCAAGGGCTTTATCAAGCAGACAGTCCGCGGAAAGGATCTGTTCATCATCTGCGATATGGCGAATTACAGCTGCACTTACAAGATGTTCGGCAAAGAGAACGCCATGTCCCCCGACGATCATTTTCAGGATCTTAAACGTATAATCCAGGCGGCGAGCGGCAAGGCTCACCGTATCAACGTCATAATGCCTATACTCTACGGCGGCAGACAGCACCGCCGCGCCTTCCGCGAATCCCTCGACTGCGCAGTGGCTTTGCAGGAGCTTGCGGCAATGGGTGTTCAGAACATAATCACCTTCGACGCTCACGATCCCCGCGTTCAGAACGCTATCCCGCTCACGGGCTTTGACAACATCATGCCCTCCTATCAGGTGCTGAAGGCTATGATGAAGACCTTCCCCGATATGCAGTTCGACAAAGATCACTTCATGGTAGTATCTCCCGACGAGGGCGCTATCGGCAGGAATATGTATTACGCTTCGGTGCTCGGCGTCGATCTCGGAATGTTCTACAAGCGCCGCGATTACTCCACTATCGTAAACGGCAGGAACCCCATCGTCGCCCACGAGTTCATGGGCAATGACGTTGCGGGTAAAGTGGTATTCATCGCGGACGACCTCATTTCCTCGGGCGAAAGTATGCTCGATATCGCCATAGAGCTGAAAAAGCGCAACGCCAAGTCGATAATCTGCTACGCGACCTACGGTATGTTCACGAACGGTCTGAAAGCCTTCGACGAGAAGTTCGCGGACGGCACCATAAGCGCGGTATTCGGCACGAACCTTACTTACCGTATGCCCGAGCTGCTGGCTTCTCCCTGGTTCCACGAGGTAGACTGCACCAAGTACATCGCATACTACATCTCGACCCTGAACCACGATATGTCGATCTCTGAGGTCATCGACCCTCACCAGAAGATCGCGGCTCTCCTCGCAAAGCATAACCATTCCAAGTGATCGTTCTCTGCGCGGTATAAGCATCGTAATATATCGGACAAGTGATCCCCTTTGCGTCCCGAATGGCGCGGAGGGGATTCTTTACGGGCAGAAAGACAATAAGTTAGCATAAGCTAATTGACACATATCACAGTATAAGCCTTTTGTTATTGTAGATATGTACAAAAAAATACACCCGGACTTGACATTCTGACTAAAGAATGATATAATATACAAGATAGGTATTGTTTCCGAAAGGGAGTGTACTATATATGGATACAAGAGTCGCGGTCATTGCGATAATCGTCAAAGACCCCTCCGCGGCAACGAGCGTCAATGCGCTCCTGCACGATTACGACAAGTACATTATCGGCAGAATGGGCGTGCCTTACCGTGCCAAGGGGATAAACATAATAAGCATTGCCATAGATGCTCCGCAGGACGCCATAAATAAGCTGGCGGGCGCTATAGGCAGGATAGACGGAGTCACCGCCAAGACGGTGAACGCTCCCGAAAACTGAAAACATAACGAAACACATTTCGCCTGATACCAAAGCCGCTTTCCGCGCCTGAGGTAGAAGCCGGATATCGCTTGACTATATGACCCTCCTATGGGTCTGCGGGACAGCCATATCCGCTTTTGGGCGGAGTGGCTGTCCGTTTTTTTACCCTTTTATCGAACCGAGGGATACCGTTATGAACGAACATCTGAAAGAACTTATAGACAAACTGAACGCCGAAAAGACCCTCTCCCGCTCCGAATGGGTGGAGCTCATCGACGGTCACGGCGATGAGGAACGCGCTTATGCGGCTTCTATCGCCAACAGCCTGCGGAAAAAGCGCTTCGGCAACAAGATATTCATACGCGGGATAGTGGAGTTCTCCAACTACTGCAAGAACGACTGCTATTACTGCGGGATCAGGCGCTCGAACAAAAACGCACAGCGCTATAGGCTCACCGAGGAGGAGATACTCGAATGCTGCGATGAGGGCTACGAAACGGGTTACCGCACATTCGTGCTTCAAAGCGGCGAGGACGGAGCTTACCCGCCCGCTCGTATGGCTGAGATCGTCCGCAGTATAAAATCCGCTCACCCCGACTGCGCCGTGACCCTCTCGATAGGCGAGCAGGAGCGTGAGGAATACGCGCTCCTGCGGGAAGCGGGCGCGGACAGGTATCTGCTCCGCCATGAGACTGCCAGTAAGGAACTGTACGAAAAATTACACCCGTCGTTTTTGTCCTTCGAGCACAGAATGAAGTGCCTGCGCGACCTCAAAGAGCTGGGCTTCCAGACGGGCGCGGGAATGATGATCGGCGCTCCGTACCAGAGGACGGAACACCTCGCGGAGGATATGCTGTTCCTTGCGGAGTTTCAGCCCCAAATGGTCGGCATGGGACCCTTCCTGCCCCACAAGGACACGGACTTCCGCGACAAGCCGAAGGGCTCCTATGAGCTGACGCTGTTCCTGCTGGCGCTCACGAGGATAATGCTCCCGAACGTGCTGCTCCCCGCGACCACGGCTCTCGGAACGATACGCCCCGACGGGCGCGAGCAGGGCGTTCTCCACGGCGCGAACGTCATAATGCCGAATCTCTCTCCGACGGCGGTGCGGAAGAAATATATGCTCTACGACAACAAGATCTGCACCGAGGATACTACCGCCGACTGCAAGTTCTGCCTGCAAGCCCGAATGAAGTCCATAGGCTGTGAGGTCGCTGTGACAAGGGGAGACTTTGGGGAATTTGTGGATTCCGGATCATGAAGTAGGAATTGAAGGTGTCGCTTTGCGGCGAATTTATTATTTCTGGAGTGTTTGGATATGAAAAAGATCGCTATATACGGCAAGGGCGGCATAGGGAAATCTACTATTTCATGCAACATCTCGGCGGCGCTTGCAAAAAGCGGGCTTTCGGTCATGCAGATAGGCTGCGACCCCAAAGCCGATTCTACCTCGCTGCTGCGGGGCGGGGAGCGCATACCGACCGTCTTGCAGCTCACCCGCGAAAAAGGCAAGTCCCTGACCCTCGGCGAGATAGTCTTTGACGGCGCTTACGGCGTAAAGTGCGTGGAAGCGGGCGGACCCGTACCCGGGCTCGGCTGTGCGGGGCGAGGGATAATCAACGCCCTCGAAACTCTCGGAACACTTGGGGCTTACGATGTGTACAAGCCCGATGTGGTGATCTATGACGTCTTGGGTGACGTTGTATGCGGCGGTTTCTCCATGCCCATGCGCAAGGGCTATGCCGACGAAGTGATCGTCGTGACCTCGGGCGAGAAGATGTCCGTTTACGCGGCTGCGAATATCTGCATGGCGGTGGACAATTTCAAGGGGCGCGGCTATGCGCGGTTGGGAGGCATTATCCTTAACCGCCGCGGAGTTGAGGACGAGGACAAGGCGGCGGCAGAGCTGGCGAAGGATTTCGGCACTACCGTGATTGCCGACATCGACCGCTGCACCGAGATACCTCTCGCCGAAAAAGCGGGCAAGCCCGTGTTCGAGGTCTGTCCCGAAAGCGCCGCAGCGGAACAGCTCGCGGCGGCGGCAAATGCGGTACTTGCGACCTTCGGGGAGGTGTGAGATGAACAAGAGGTCATTCGTCAAGCCCCCCTCGAAGCTCATAGCCGACACCGATGTTAGGGAGTTTTTCGAGAGCGGGCTTGAATACAACACCCCCGCGCGGGGTATGTGGAACATCGTCCACACGGGAATGCTCGTTCCGAAGGCGCATCAGATATTCGCCTGTGCGCAGGGCTGTCTGCGGGGCGTTATCCTGACTGCGGCGGAGATGTTCGCCCTCGACCGCATGAGCTGGATATCCGTATCGGAGGAGGATATGTTCGACGGCACTCTCGAAAGCGACATAGTTGACGGCGTGTCGGAGATCATCGGAAAGCTGCCGGAACGCCCGCCCGTGATACTGCTTTATCTGAGCTGCATACACTTGTTTTCGGGCGCGGACTTCGGGTCTATAATAGATGAACTGTCCGAAAAATTTCCCGATATAACATTCGTAGACTGCTACATGACCCCGACCATGCGCACGACCATTTCCCCCGTGGCGAAAATGGCGCAGCAGCTCTATGCGGCGCTCGGACCGCTTCCGATAAACTGCCGATCGGTGAACATCATCGGAAACGACCGTCCCACCGACGAGGACAGCGAGCTTGTGAAGATCATTCGAGAGAACGGCTTTGCTCTGCGGGATATCACGCTCTGCAACAGCTATGAAGAATACCTGCAAATGTCGGAGAGCTTTTTGGATCTGACCTATTTTCCGTACACTTACGGCGCAGGGGAGGTCATGAAGGAGCGCTTCGGCGGGGAACATCTTTACCTGCCGAACAGCTTCGACTATGACACGATAAAGGACAATTATTCGCGCCTGTGTGCTGCCCTCGAAGCGGACGTCCCCGATTTTAAGGAAGATATCGAGGCTTGCGAAAACGCACTCGAAAAAGCACATGACACGGTGGGCGATATCTCGGTAGCAATTGATTTTACGGCAGTTTCCCGTCCCTTCGAGCTTGCGGCGCTTCTGTGTCGGCACGGCTTCAACGTGCGCTACATTATAGCCGACAGCGCAGGGGAGGAAACTGCGGCGTTTGAGTACCTTAAAGCCGAACGCCCCGATATTCGGATATTCGCGGCGGCGAATGTCAATATGCTGAACGTCTGTCACGAACCTCACGAGCTTGTTCTTGCGATAGGTCAGAAGGCGGCTTACTATTTTGCGACCGACAACTTCGTGAACATAATTCTGAACGCGGGGCTTTACGGCTTCTCGGGCATTACAAAGCTGGCGGCGCTCATAGAGGACGCATATCTAAACAAGAAGGACAGGAAAACGGTCATAAGTCTCAAAGGCTTCGGCTGTGCGAGCTGTCTTACGGGCTAAGGGGGAGGACTGCGGTATGAAAAATGTTTCAAGGATAATCCCCTGCTACTCGGCTGACACCTCGGGGGTATGCTCGGCGCTTTACGAACTGGGCGGAATGACCGTGACCCACGACGCTTCGGGCTGCAATTCCACCTACGCCACCCACGACGAGCCCCGCTGGTACGATATGCAGTCGGACATTTACATCTCGGCGCTTACCGAAATGGACGCCATAATGGGCGACGACGAAAAGCTGATCTTCGATGTGGTATCGGCGGCAAGGGACAGAGCCCCCGCATTCATAGCGGTCTGCGGTTCGCCCATGCCGATGATGACGGGCGTTGATTTCGACGCTGTAGCCGCGGAGATAGAAGCCCGCTCGGGAATACGCACTTTCGGAATGCACACCAACGGCACGCGCTCTTACATCGAGGGCGCGAGCGAAGCCTTTCTCGACATCGTGCGGGAGTTCGTGACCGACTGTCCAAAAGGGGGCTTGGGGGTAAGGTCGCCTTTGAATCATGAAATGAGCCAAACCCTACAGCGACCGTCCCCCATTTCGGATAACATTGGCGTGAATATCCTCGGCATGACCCCTTTGGACTTCCCGTGGCGCGGTACTATGGACAGCATGAAGCGCTTTGTCGCCGAGAGCGGCTTTGAGTACGTGTCCTGCCTTGCGATGGGGAGCAGTCTTGATGAGATACGCCGCGCGGCGTCGGCGAGGGTGAACCTTGTGGTGAGCTTTTCGGGCTTTGCGGCGGCGAAGTATATGAAGGAGAGATTCGGCATACCCTACGTATGCGGAGTGCCTTTCGGGAAGAAATACGCCGAGCGCGTCAAGTGTTACCTCAATTGGGCGGCAGAGGACAAGGAATGCGACACCGTGAACGAGCGCGGCGGTGAGCCGTGCGATATCGTCATTATCGGCGAGAGTATCGGAGCCGTGTCGCTGGCTTCGGCTTTATGGCACGAGAATGGCACTCATGCAAGGGTCATCTGCCCTCTCCCCACCGACAGGGAGATACTCGCCGACTACGATCTCACGCTTTCGGCAGAGGAGGACATAGAGCGTGCGCTTCATGACCTCGCCCCGAAAACGGTCATAGCCGACCCGCTGTACAGGTACATAGTCCCGCGGGGAACGCGGCTCATCGAGCTGCCCCATTTCGCATTCAGCGGACGGTGCTTTGAGCGGGATATGAAAGACCTGATCTATTGTGATATTCCGTTCTGAGATCGGGGGCTTGGGGTAAGGTCGCCTTTGGCTCGTGAAACAAGCCAAAGGCACTTGCGACCGTCCCCCATTCAAAACCGGGGGCTTGGGGGTAAGGTCGCCTTTGGCTCGTGAAACGAGCCAAATTCACTTGCGACCGTCCCCTATTCAAAATAAGGAGCATTTCAGATGATAAAAATAGCACTTTACGGCAAGGGCGGCATAGGAAAATCCACCTGCACCGCGAACCTTGCCGCCGCCTTTGCGAGTTTGGGGAAACGAGTCATACAGATAGGCTGCGACCCGAAAGCCGACTCGACCATAAATCTTCTCGGCGGCAAACCTTTGCAGCCCGTAATGGACTACCTCCGCGAGCATGAGGACGACCCCGAACGGATAGAGGACATCTCGCGCATAGGCTTCGGAGGGATACTCTGCATAGAAACGGGAGGTCCCACACCCGGGCTGGGCTGTGCGGGTCGGGGGATAATCACGACCTTCAATCTTCTCGAACAGCTGGAGCTTTTCGAGAGGTACAAGCCCGATGTGGTGCTCTACGATGTGCTGGGCGACGTTGTGTGCGGCGGATTTGCCGCGCCGATTCGGGAGGGCTACGCTGAGCAGGTGCTTATCGTCACCTCGGGTGAGAAGATGGCTCTCTACGCGGCGAACAACATCAACAGCGCCGTGAAGAATTTCGAGGACAGGAGCTACGCCAAGGTGCGCGGAGTGATAATGAACCGCCGCAACGTGGAGAACGAGGAGGAGAAAGTCCGCGCATTTGCGGAAAAAACGGGGCTTGAGATAACCGCCGATATACCGCGTTCCGACGATATCATCAGGTTCGAGGACATGGGGAAAACGGTCATAGAGGGCGACCCCGAATGCGAGACCTCGAAGCGCTTTTTTGCGCTGGCAAGGAAGCTCATTGAAGAAGATAAATAATACTATTGCTTGGAGGAATTACCAATGGCTGACAATACAGTGACCCTCGCCCACGGCGCGGGCGGCACGCAGACGAGCGAGCTTATAGAAAAGGTTTTCAAGGCGCATTTCGACAGCCCCGAATTTACCGCCGATGACGCGGCGGTGCTTCCGCAGCCCGCAGGCAGGATAGCGATGTCCACTGACGGCTTCATCGTTTCCCCTTGGGAATTTAACGGCGGAAATATCGGCAAGCTGTCCATCTGCGGTACGGTCAACGACCTCGCCTGCATGGGCGCCAAGCCCCTTTACCTGACCTGCGCTTTCGTGATTGAGGAAGGTTTTTCACTTGACGATCTCGAAAAGATCGCCGCCGCTATGGAAAAGACCGCAAACGAAGTCGGCGTAAAGTTGGTGGCGGGAGATACCAAAGTAGCGGGAAAGGGTCAGTGCGACGGCGTGTTCATCACCACCACGGGCGTCGGACAGATCATGGAGAACGCCCACACATCGGGAAGCCTTGCGAAGCCCGGGGACGCCATAATCGTGACGGGTGACGTGGGAAGACACGGCTGTACGATACTCCTTGCCCGTGACGAATACGGCATCGAATCGGACGTTGACAGCGACTGCGCACCGCTCTGGCATACGGTCGAGAGCCTTTACGAAGTGACCGACGATATCCACGTTATCCGCGACGCCACCCGCGGCGGCGTAGGAACGGTGCTTTATGAGATCGCGGGACAGAGCGGAGTAGGCATACGCCTTGACCGCGAGAGCATTCCCGTTGACGAGCGCGTTAAGGGCGTCTGCGGAATGCTGGGGCTCGAGCCGCTGTACCTTGCCTGCGAGGGCAGGCTCGTTATCTTCGCCCCGAAGGAGCACGCCGAAGCGCTTGTGGCAAAGCTCCGCGAGGGCAAGTATTCCGCGAATGCGGCGGTGATCGGCGAGGTCACAGCCGACAACAAGGGCAGGGTAGTCATGGAAACGGAGATAGGCACACAGACGCTCCTCCCACAGCCCAAGGGAGAGCTTCTTCCGAGGATATGCTGACAGGAGGTCATGCACATGAAGGGTCTTCTAAAGCATTTATCACCCTTAGCCCCCGATGATTCGGGCGCCTGTTCGGTGCTTTACGAACTGGGCGGGATAGTCGTTATCTGCGACGCGGGCGGCTGCGCGGGCAATGTCTGCGGCTTCGATGAACCCCGCTGGCACGAGAAGCGCTCCGCGCTTTTCAGTGCGGGACTGCGGGACATGGACGCGATACTCGGGCGCGATGACAAGCTGGTGGAAAAGCTTGTCAAGGTAACATCGCAGGTCGGGGCGGAGTTCACCGCGATAGTCGGTACGCCCGTCCCCGCCGTTATCGCAACGGATTTCCACGCCCTCGAAAGAATGTCCGAACGCAAGACCAAACTGCCCTGCATAGCGATCCCCACCGACGGCACCAAGCTCTGCGATGTGGGCGAGCAGGCGGCATATATGAAGCTCTTCGAGCGCTTTGCCGAGGACGGTCACGAGGTCAGAAAGGGTCTTACGGGAGTTCTCGGAGCCACCCCGCTCGAAACGGGCTGCACCCGCGCAGAGCAGATCGTCGGCGGCTTGGAGGGCGAATATGTCTGCTTCGGCATGGACAGCGGACTTGACGCTATACGCAGGGCAGGGGAGTGCGAACGTCTGCTCGTGATCTCGCCCTCGGGCTTGAAGGCGGCTGAGTATCTCCACAAACGCTTCGGAACGCCCTACGAGTTCGGCTATCCCTGCCTGCCCGAAAACGTGGTCGTGCAGGTGCGTGGGCTCAAAAAGAAGCGTGTGCTCATAATCAATCAGCAGATCGCCGCAAACGCTCTGCGCGGACAGATCAAGGGCTGTGACGTGGACTGCGCGACATGGTTCATGTTCGATGATAACAATTCCATGTACACCGATTTCCGCATAACCGATGAGGACGTTCTGAACGAGAAGATCGCCGAGAACGACTACGATGTGATAGTCGCCGACCGCGACTTAAAACGCGCGATAAAGGGCTTTGAGGGCGAGTTCATCGACTTTCCCCACTACGCCGTAAGCGCGAGACTTAATAATGAGAATTAACGCCATGACCATTTTGACCGTAAAGATGAAAATATTCGGGATAGTTCAGGGCGTGGGCTTCCGTCCGTTCATGGCGGTGACTGCCGAGAAATGCGGCGTCCGCGGGACGGTGGCGAACAAGGGCTCATATGTGGAAGCCTACGCACAGGGAAGCCGCGAACAGATAGACCGCTATCTTGACGAGATAAAGAAACACCCTCCCGAACGCTCTGTGATACTGGGGATAGACACGCTCGAATGTAATGAGTATGAATGTCCCGTATTTGAGGATTTCCGAATAATCGAGAGCGAAAAGGAGTACGGGGACATATTCGTTTCCCCCGACATCGCCACCTGCGACAAATGCCGCGCTGAGCTTTTCGACCCCGATAACAGGCGCTATCTGCACCCGTTTATCAACTGCACTCAATGCGGTCCGCGGCTGACGATACTTGACACCATGCCTTATGACCGCATACGCACGAGCATGGCTGACTTTCCGATGTGTCCCGACTGCGCCGCCGAGTATCACAGCCCCGAGACCCGCCGCTACGATGCTCAGCCCGTCTGCTGCAACGACTGCGGACCCGAGGTCTACATTGTCGGCACGGACATTCGCGGCGCGGAAGCTATAAAGCTCGTCCGCCGCAGTATCATAGATGGAAAGATCGCGGCAGTCAAGGGCATTGGCGGCTTTCACCTCTGCTGTGACGCGGGGAATGAAGCCGCAGTCGCAAGGCTCCGCGAACTGAAACACCGTCCCATGAAGCCCTTTGCGGTCATGATGAGGGACATGGATACGGTGCGCCGCGAGTGCGTAGTCACCGATGAGGACGAAGCAGTGCTGACGGGCTGGCAGAAGCCGATACTCCTGCTGGAGCGACGCTCGGGCGGTCGGCTTACCGACATCATCGCCCCCGATAACGATACGGTGGGCGTTATGCTCCCATATGCGCCCGTTCAGATGCTCCTGTTCGACTACCCCGACGGAGAGCCAATGCCCGACTGTCTTGTGATGACCAGCGGAAACGCCCGCGGCGCTCCGATCTGCCGAAGCGACGAGGACGCCGTGAAGGAGATCGGCGGCTTCTGCGACCTTATCCTCTCCCACAACAGGCGCATACTTATCCGCGCAGATGATTCGGTCTGCGACAAGCTGTTCGGAAAGCCCTACATGATACGCCGTTCGAGGGGCTTCGCGCCGCTGCCCGTCATGATAAAGGGCTGCGATAACAGGCAAGCGCTGGCGATAGGAGGAGAGCTGAAAAATACCTTTTGTGTCGCAAAAAACGGACTGTTGTACCCCTCGCCCTATGTGGGAGATATGGCTGATATACGCACCGTCAACGCGCTCAAAGAGTCGGTGCGGCGAATGCTGAGGCTTCTTGAAGCCGAACCGCAGGTAATAGTCTGCGACACTCACCCGATGTACAACACCGTCACCGTTGCCGAAGAACTGTCCAAGGAAACGGACTTGCCGCTTGTGAAGATTCAGCACCATTTCGCGCATATCCTCTCCTGCATGGCTGGAAACGGCTGTGACCCCGATTCGGTGGTCATAGGCGTGAGCTTTGACGGCACGGGCTACGGCGATGACGGCACTATCTGGGGCGGTGAGCTTATGGTGTGCAGCTATCACGGATTTGTCCGCGAGGGTCATATAACGCCATTCATGCAGGTGGGCGGCGACCTGTCCTCGAAGGAGGGCTGGCGTATAGCGGTGCAGATTCTCCGCGCGGAAAGCGGTAAAAAGGGGCAGGAGTCCGACCCCGCCGAGATGTGCATACGGCTGGGGCTCTGCGATGAAAAGACATTCCGTCTGCAATCGGTAATGGCTGACAAGGGCTTGAACGCCGTCCGCTCCACGAGCATGGGGCGTGTTTTCGACGCGGTATCGGCGGTGCTGGGTATACGCAAGGCTTCCACTTTCGAGGGCGAAGCTTCCACCGCGCTCATGACCGCTGCGGAGCGCTTTGAACGCGCGAACGGCAAAACCGCCTGCGGACTGTCCCGACGTGTCACCCAAAGCGACGGTATCATTATCGACACGAACACCCTCGTTTCGGAAATTGCAAAGCGTTTTCTTGACGGCGAGGACAAGGGCAGGCTCGCATATGAGTTTCATTATGCGCTTGCCGAAGATATACAGCTTGCCTGTACGGCAATGCGCGATAAAACGGGGTTCAATGAAATCGCCCTGAGCGGCGGAGTTTTCCAGAACAGACTGCTTGTGCGCTTGACAAAAGAACAGCTTGAAGCAAACGGTTTCCGTGTGCTCTTGCACAGCCTTATCCCACCCAATGACGGAGGTATCTGCGTGGGACAGGCGGCGTATGGGGTAATGCTTGATGCGTGAGCAAAAATATAAGTCATTCTTTGTTTTCGTGTTGTCGATAAGATAAATCGGAATTTATAGAGGTAAATATGTATAAGATTTTTGGCAAGAAGGAACACGAGAAATATTATGACAGGCAAGGTGCATATATTATTCCAATTAGAGGAGATGAGGTAGGGGTTGTAGAAACTCCTAAGGGATTTTTCTTGTTGGGAGGCGGCTTGGATTCTGGTGAGTCCGATTTTCAGTGCATTAAGAGAGAATGCATTGAAGAGGCAGGATATGAAGTAGAAATAGTTAAAGAAGTCGGATCTGCGGAAGCATATATGCTTCATCCTACCATAGGCTATTTCCATCCAATACAAAAATACTATCTTGGAAGACTTCTGAATAAGGTCAAGGAGCCTGTGGAGCCTGATCATGAATTTAAATATGTGAGATTTGAAGATATAAAAGGGAAAATGTATTTGGAAATGCAAAGTTGGGCCATAGAGCAAACCTGGAATATTAGATAAATACTGATTTATTTTGGAACATTTGTGAAAATGGGATATAATAATTACGGATCACGAATTGAAATAGCGGAGGTATCATCATGTGTGTAGGATTATCTGCAAGAGTTGTAAACGTTAAGGACGGCACCGCGCTTATAGACGCAAGCGGCGCAAAGCGCGAGGTCAGCGCGGGGATACTCGAAGACCTGGAGCCGGGCGATTTCGTCATGGTACACGCAGGCGTTGCGATAGCGAAGATAACTCAGGACGAGGATGACGAAGCCGATATCCTTATGGAGAGCTTATCATGAAGGAAAGCGTAAAGAAAGCGCGGGACATCATCACGGGTTACAGCGGCAGACCCCTCCGCATAATGGAGGTCTGCGGCACGCACACCCACGAGATATTCCGTATAGGACTGCGAAAGCTTCTCCCCGAGAGCATTGACCTTATCTCGGGTCCCGGCTGTCCCGTCTGCGTGACGGCGGTGGGATTTATCGACGAAGCGATATGGTTAGCGCTCGAAAAGGGATGTATAGTCTGTACCTTCGGCGACCTTATCCGTGTTCCCGGGACGGAGATGAGCCTTGCGGGAGCGCGGGCGAAGGGTGCGGAGATACGCCCCGTTTACTCGCCCCTCGACGCGGTGGAGATAGCCAAAGAGAACCCCGACAGACAGGTAGTGTTCCTTGCGGTAGGCTTTGAGACCACCACGCCTTCGGCGTGTCTTGCGGCGGAGCAGGCTAAGGCGGCAGGGCTTAAAAACTTCTCGCTTCTGACCGCAAACAAGACTATGCCAAATGCCTACAACGCTCTGATCGGCAGCGCCGACGCTTTCCTCTATCCGGGACACGTCAACGCCATTACGGGCAATTCGGCGTGTATAAAGCTCTGCGAGGAAAAGGGCGTTTCGGGCGTTGTCGCGGGCTTCACGGCGAGCGAGCTGATAACGGCTATGGCTGTCACGATAAAGCTGCTCGAAAAGGGCGAGCCGTTCTTCCGCAACTGCTACACCCGCGTCGTCACCGACGAGGGCAACAGGCAGGCAATGGAGCTCATGGAGCGTGTCATGGAACCCTGCGACAGCGAGTGGCGCGGGCTGGGGCTCATACCAATGTCGGGAATGAAGCTGCGCCCCGAGTACGCCGACTATGACGCGCGTATCAAGTTCGCCATGCCCGAGATCAAGGGCAGACCCAACCCCGCCTGCCGCTGCGGCGACGTATTGCAGGGCAAGTGCAAGCCCTCGGACTGCAAGGTTTTCGGCAAGGTCTGCACGCCCCTGCACCCCATCGGCGCCTGCATGGTCTCCGACGAGGGCGCCTGCGCGGCATACTACCAATACAGCGACAATAATTAGCAATTCGGGATTCGGAATATTTGATAAACGGTTTACCACTTATAGCAATCCAAGAAAATAGCAGCATAAAGATTTCGAGAGAAAATTTCACAGTGCAAGGAAAACGACCGCAGCCGTGGGTACAAGCACAGCTTGTACNNNACAAGCACAGCTTGTACAGCGCACTGCAAGGGAGTTTGACGCAGCAATGTGGAATTTTATCCGAAAGATTTGTGCTGATATTTTCTTGGATTGCTATAAATGTGGCGAAGCCGCCTCCTTTAATTACGCATTCCTAATTCCAAATTCCGAATTATAAATGAGGATCGTTTATGAATACTGCATTTTACATCACAGCAAAGGAGCTTTCCGAGGCGGGCTTTGATAATATCCCCGACGAGCTTGTGTCCTCTAAGCACATGATCTACTCTTCGCCCGCCACGCTGGACTTCAACTCTCCCGGGGCTAAGGGCTTCGGCGTGAAGCGTGCGGGACTTGTTGTGCCCGAATCGGTCATGCTGCTGGTTGCGCCGGGCTGCTGCGGACGGAACACCGCGCTTCTGAACGAGCTGGGTTACAATGAGAAATTCTTCTACCTGCTTCTCGATGATACCGACATCGTGACGGGGCGCTACCTGAAGAAGATACCGAAAGCCTGCGCCGAGATACGCGCGGAGCTTGACTACACACCTTCGGCTATCATGATCTGCGTGACCTGCGTTGACGCGCTTCTCGGTACGGACATGGAGCGTGTCTGCCGCAGCAGCGCGGAGCAGTCGGGGATACCCTGCGTACCCGCCTATATGTACGCCCTCACGAGAGAAAAGCGCCTGCCGCCTATGGGACTTGCCCGCAAGTCGATCTACTCGTTGCTCGAACCGCAGAAACGCAGGTCGAACGAGTGCAATATCCTCGGATTCTTCTCCCACCTCGAGGACGGCTGTGAGCTGTACGACCTCCTCGGACAGGCGGGCATAAAGAAGATACGCGAGGTCGGGCGCTGCAAGACCTTCGCGGAGTATAAGGAGATGTCCCGTGCGAATTTCAACATCGTGCTGAACCCCGAAGCCCGTTACGCGGCGCAGGACTTGCAGCAGCGGCTCGGTATACCGTTCATCGAGATGGTACGCCTTTACAGGCTCGAAAAGATACACACCCAGTACAAGCTGTTCGCGCAGGCGATCGGCGCGGAGTTAGACGACGGCGAGTTCTATGACATCGCATTTGACAAGATAGAAGCCTTCCGCAGCCGTTTCGGAGAGCTCAGTTTCGCGGTCGGGGAGTGTCTTAACGCCGACAGTTTCGAGCTTGCGCTGGCGCTCTGCGAATACGGCTTCAATGTCACCGAGATATACGGAACGGTGGGTGAGCGCAATTTCGTCTTTGTCAAAAAGCTCGCCGAGATATCCCCCGAGACCCGCATCTACTCAAACCTCTCGCCTACCATGCTGGGCTACGAACGTGACTGCGTCATCGACGCCTGCATTGGCAACGACGCAGCGTATTATCACAAGGACCTCCCCTCGGTGGGCTTCAACGACGAGGAACAGCCCTTCGGCTACCGCGGCGTATGGCTGCTGTTCGACAAGCTCGAAAAGGCTATGGAAAAGCATTCCGAAGTCACACTGACAGATGAAAAAAGGTGAACCCATGACAGAAAGATTTTCAAGAACGGAGCTGCTTCTCGGCGAAGCGGCGGTGAAGCGGCTGTCCGAATGCAGGGTCGCAGTGTTCGGAGTAGGCGGCGTAGGCGGTTATGTTGTGGAGGGTCTTGCGCGGTGCGGCATAGGCGCTCTCGAACTTATCGACAGCGACACCGTTGCCGAATCGAACATCAACCGACAGATAATAGCCCTCGGCTCGACTATCGGACGCTGTAAAGTCGATGTTGCAGCCGAGCGCGTCAGAGACATAAGCCCCGAAACCGAGGTGGTCACTCACCGATGCTTCTTTCTGCCCGAAAATTCGGACACTTTCGACTTCTCACGCTATGACTGTGTGGTGGACGCCATAGACACCGTGTCGGGAAAGCTGGCGATAATCGAGAAAGCCAAGTCTGCGGGAGTGCCTGTGATCTCCGCGATGGGCGCGGGAAACAAGCTCGACCCCACCGCCTTCCGCGCCGCCGACATATCGCAGACCAAAGGCTGTCCCCTTGCGAGGGTCATGCGGCTTGAGCTGAAAAAGCGCGGCATAAAGGGCGTAAGGGTAGTGTATTCCGAGGAACAGCCCATAAAGCCCGCGAACGCCGAGGTCGATCCCGTGTCGAAGAAAACAGTACCGGGGTCGGTGTCGTTCGTTCCCTCAGTCATGGGACTTATCATCGCGGGCGAGGTCGTAAAACTGCTGACAGGAGAAAAGGAGGGCTTCAGATGAAACATAAAAGGCGTACCGATAACGAAAAAAAGATAGAACAGCTTGCCGAGAGGATATGTTCCGATGAGCGCGTTCAGCGTATGCGTGAGTATATCCAGCACGGCTGTATAACTACCTTCGACCACTGCAAGAGCGTCATGGAGCTTAGCCTTGCGATAGACAAAAAGCTTCGTCTTAACGCAGACAGGCGGGTGCTGGTCAAGGGCGCCATGCTCCACGATTACTACCTCTATGACTGGCATGAGGACGACCCATCTCACAGCCTGCACGGATTCTTCCACGCACAGCGCGCCGCAAAAAAAGCCCGCAAGGATTTCCGCATCGGCAAGCGGGTGCATCACGTTATCTACGTGCATATGTGGCCGCTCAACATTACGAGGATACCCATGAGCCGCGAAGCGTGGATAGTCTGCGCCGCTGACAAGATCGTTTCACTGAAAGAAACGCTCTTTATGCGCTCCGAGAAAAGCTGATATACGAATATAATTATTTTCAACCTCTGCAATTG
Source organism: uncultured Ruminococcus sp. (assembly GCA_902781565.1). Taxonomy (GTDB): domain Bacteria; phylum Bacillota; class Clostridia; order Oscillospirales; family Ruminococcaceae; genus YE71. The sequence goes on along the minus strand of CACZJT010000003.1, from coordinate 6,388 downwards.
TATAATTTCTGTGCGGGGGTTGATTTTTTGTCTGCGATATAGTAAAATATTATAAATTATATTAGCAATATTTGCAGAAAAAGGTGATAATATGAATGTGTCGGAAAATGATGTATTTCTGAAGCGAGCCCGTGAGCTTGCCGCTAAGCTGACCGATGAGGAAAAGCTCGGCATGATAACTACCCACCAGCTCCCCGCCGAGCGGGTCGGTATCGGCGAATTTTACATAGGTACGGAAGTCGCGCGGGGATATGTCGGGCGCTCCGAGGACAAACCCTCCACCGTTTTCCCTCAGCCCGTGGGACTTGCGGCGACCTTCGACTGTGAGCTTATGTACTCCCTTGGTCGGATAGCGGGCGAGGAAGCACGCGCCTACTATAACGAGGAGAAACGCGGCGGGCTTGCGCTTTGGGGTCCAACGGTCGATATGGTTCGCGACCCCCGCTGGGGGCGCACCGAGGAAGCCTACGGCGAGGACGTCATGCTCGCTGGAGAGCTTACCGCCGCCTACACCCTTGGCATGGCAGGGGAGAACTCCGAGGGGTTTTATAAGACCGTCCCGACCCTAAAGCATTTCTGCGCCAACAACAACGAGCGCGACCGCGGCTCATTTGACGCCTACCTCCCGCCGCGGCTCAAATACGAATACTACTACGCCGCCTTCGAGAACGCTATAAGATACGGAGGTGCGCGGAGCGTTATGGCGGCATACAACGAGATCAACGGTCTGCCCGCTATCATGGATACCGAGCTTGAAACTCTCTTGAAAGCCGAATGGGGGCTTTGGTTCGTGGTAAGCGATGGCGGCGATTTCTCCCAGAATGTGACCGCTCACCACTACTGCGATACGTACTCCGAAGCCTACGAGCTTTCGCTGAAAGCGGGCTGCGACATAATGACAGATGTGGAGCCTCTTGTGAAAAAGGCGGCGCAAAAAGCTCTCGCCGACGGCAGGATAACTATGGCGGACATAGACAAAACGGTGGTGAATACCCTCTATGCACGGCTTAGGCTCGGACAGTTCGACAAGACCGAGTTTGACGATATCGGCAGGGAAGTGATAGACTGCCCCGCTCACCGAGAGGTCAACGCCCGCGCCGCGCTGGAACAGATGGTGCTTCTGAAAAACGACGGACTGCTCCCGCTTAAAAGCGGATATGGCAAAATAGCGGTAGTCGGCGCGATGGCTGACGAGAGCCTTATGGACTGGTATACGGGCTACAGCACTTACCGCAACTCGGTACTGGACGGTATGCGCGGGCGCTTTGGCGAGGTCGTACATGACTCACTCTGGGACATAGTATCGCTGAAAGCCCCGAACGGCAGATACCTCTGCGCCCACGAGGACGGCAGTGTTCGTGCGGATTCCGAAACGCCCGAGGACGGCGCCCTTTTCGAGCTGCAAGACTGGGGCGAAAACTGGTGTGTGCTGTTCTCGGTGAAATACAAGCGTTACGTAAGGCTCTTTGACGATAACACGATAAGGCTGCACCGCCGCACCATCTATGACTGGTTCACCCGCGAGACCTTTAACCTTCGCGAATACTGCGGCAGGACGATCATCGAGGAGTTCCTCGATCACAGGCGGCTTACTTCCGATGATAATGGAATGCTCACGGTCTCCGAAAAACGCGCTGTGTCGGAGGATATGCTATGGGAGATAGTGACGGTCAGCAGCGGCAAAGACCGCGCCGTGAAGCTCGCCCGCGAGTGCGATACCGTGATCTGCTGCACGGGCAATTATCCCGTAATGACCGCCAAGGAGTGCTACGACCGAAGCACTCTTGCACTGAACGTGCAGGCTGGAATGACACAGACCCTTGCCGCCGTCAATCCCCGCACGGTGCTTATGCTCGTTTCAAGCTACCCTTATGCGGTCTGCGAGGAATCGGAGTGCGCCGCGGCGGTATTGTGGAGCAGTCACGCGGGTGCAGAGCTGGGAAGAGCTGCCGCAGCTGTGATATCGGGCGATCATTCTCCCGCGGGAAGGCTCCCGCTTACATGGTACCGCTCGGAGCTCGATCTTCCCGACATCGGCTGCTACGATATCGCTTCGACGGGCAGCACGTATATGTACTTTGACGGCGAACCGCTCTATCCTTTCGGTCACGGTCTTAGCTACGCAAAATTCGCTTACGGTACACCGACATTAACACAGTACGAGGACGGTTCTCTTGAGCTTTCGGTCGAGATCGAAAACCTTTCGGACATCGCCGCCGATGAGGTGGTGCAGGTCTACTTCCGCATGGACAAAAGCGCACTCTCACGCCCGATAAAGAAGCTCTGCGGCTTCGAGAGAAAGCATTTTGAAGCCTGCGAAAAAGCCGTGGTGAGGATAAACATACCCCGACATATCCTGCGGGTCTATGACGTCCGCGCCGAGAAGATGATAGTCGAGGGAGGCGTTTACCGCTTCATGGTCGGCGCTTCCTCGGCGGATATCCGCGCAGAGGTCACAGCGGAGGTCGGCGGCGAGAGCCTTTCCGCAAGAGGGAACAGCTTCCCCGCCGAGAGTTTTGACGCCGCAAAAGGCATTAGGCTCACGTATTCGCAGAAGCTGCGCCGCTGCTTTGTGCGCTGCACGGCTTGGAGCGGTGAGCTGACCTACGGCGGGCTTGAAACGGAAAGCCCTGTCACTGCTGTCGAGGTCAAGGGGCTTTCGATGAACGGGGTCGGGAGCGTTTCAATTAAGCTCGGCGGCAGCGAAGCCGAGTGTGAACTTTATCCTGCCGACAGCGAGGACGATTTCAGCGTATGCAGAGCCCTGTTCCCCGAACCTGTCCGCGCTGATACGCTGACCGTTAAAATAGGCAGCGGCTGTAACATCTCACACATCACGGTAATTCATAAATAACACAAAACAGACCCTCGGAAACTCCCGAAGGTCTGTTGTTTTTATTGATAGCTTGTCAGAAAAGCGAAGCATCGTCAAGGCTCTCCAGACACCATTTCCCGTCGATCTTGTAAACGTTCATCTTGCCTGTAGATGTATCCTTGTCATCATCGCCCTTGATGGTCGCCTTTATCTTGACTTTATAGCCGCCCGTAACGTCAACTTTCTCGCCGTAATTGACCTTGATCTTGTTCTCTTCGTGGCGGAGATCCGATTTGTCCAGTTTTTTTGCACTTACAAAGCTGATGCTGATGCTGATATCGTCACCGAACTCGTCCTCCAGCGCCTCATTCATTACTTCGAGCAGATCTTCGTAATAATCGGCAACGTTATCATCAACTTTTTCGTCGTACATATCGTTGATGAAATCGGGCAGAGCCGCTTCGAGCTTCTTTCCGTCGCACTTCTCGATAGCCGTAAACATATCCTTGATCGGCTTCTTGTAGGGTCTCGGGATAAGAAGCGAGATCAGAAGTATGATAAGTACGACACCCAATGCGCAGGCTGCAAGCCCGATTATGGTGTTTTTGTTTTTCGTCTTTCCAACGTTCTTTATGTCGTTAAGGCTCATAGCCCCCTTGACCGAATCGAAGGACACGTCAGAGAAGGTCTTCTTGACCGCATCTCCCGCCTGCTGAGCCACATTCTCTGCCGACTTTATGACGTTGTTCATATCGAGCCCCGAGTGCTGACCTGCGTTCTGTTGAAAATTCGGCTGTACGTCAGGCTGTCCCGACTGAGCCCCTCCCGTTGATTCCTGCTGAGCACCACAGACGTAACAAGTCTGCGCATCATCCTCCAGCGAAACACCGCAGGCATGACAAAACTTTGACATTTTCTATTTCCCCTCTCCTATATTTGTATAAAATGTTTTATTTTACGGGTATTTTCCCGTTGATCTTATCAAGTATTATCGGAAGCTCCGCATCTACCTTGTCATTGTCAAGCTGGCAGGTGCCTGCGTTCTTGTGACCGCCGCCGCCGTAGGTCAGACAAAGCTCGCCGATATCGAAATCGGAGTTCTTGTTGACTATGGACTTGCCTATCATGACAGCGGTGTTCTGCTTGCGGAAGCCCCATGCAACGTGTACCGAGATCTCTACCTCGGGCCACATGGCGTATACCATGAAGCGGTTGCCGGCATATATAGTCTCCTCATTGCGCAGGTCAATATAAGCGACCTTGCCGACGATCTTGGTTATGCGTCTGAGCTGCTCCTTGAAAAGCTCCTGCTGCTCGAAATAGAGATCGACACGCTCCTTTACATCGGGAAGCTCCAGCACTTCTTCAATGGTATGGTTCACGCAGAAGTCGATGAGCTGCATCATCAGGTCGTAGTTGGAGATACGGAAATTGTGGAACCTTCCGAGTCCCGTTCTCGCGTCCATGAGGAAGTTCATGAGCACCCAGTCCTTGGGGTTAAGTATCTCGTCCTTGGTGAAATCCGCGCTGTCGCCCTTGTCAACGGCGTCCATGATCTCCTCCGAAACGTCATGGAACACCATCTCTGCGCCGTAATAGTCGTAAACAACGCGGGCTGCGGACTTGGCGTTCTTGTCAATGATGTATTTGCCGAGGTAATCTTCGAGCTTATTTCTGATAAGCTCGCTCTCGTGGTGGTCGAAGGCAAGTCCTACTCTCTTGTCGAAGGGAAGGTTAGTGGTGATATCGTCCTCGGTGAGTTCGATCTTACCGTCCTGAACGTCCTTCGGGTGTACGAATTTGATCTCGTCGATAATACCCAGCTCGTTGAGCAGCATAGCGCAGACCAGACCATCAAAATCGCTTCGTGTGACCAATCTTCTCATTATGATTCCTCCGTTTATGTTCAAAAAATAAAGACTCGGTTTCAGATAATAATACTACATCTTAACATATTATATCATATTTAGTTCCGATTGTCAATAGATTTAGACAGTTATAACGACGTTTTTAAAAAAATGCCCGACTTCTATTCGTCGTCCCCGTCCTTGGGGTCGTTTTTCAGGTTGCGGTAGTATTCCTCCTTGTCGCGGTACATCGCCTGATCCGCTTGCTTGAACACCTGTCTGTATTCCGTATCGCTTCCCGAAAGGAAGATATCCGCGCCTTTAGAGATCGTGAGAGGATTAGAGTGCCGAAGGTCGGCGTTGTAGGCTTCGAGATACTTGTCAAGCTTTGAGAAAAGGTCGGCTATATCATCAAGAGTGGTCTTTTCAAGCACCGCTATAAATTCATCGCCGCCTATCCTGTAAACATTCTCCCGTCCGAAGACGTTCATTATTGCGATCGCCGTGTCTATGATGAGCCTGTCTCCGTATTCGTGACCGAAGTTGTCATTGATGGTCTTCAAGCCGTTTATATCGAATACCGCGACTGCGAATTCCGCATTGCCATCGGCGATCTGATTGTTCAGTCGCTTGACAGCATCAAGGTAGGCGGTCTTGTTGTTCACCCCCGTCATGGCATCGGTGTAAGCCTGAGAATGTACGTAATCGAGGTACTGTTTCAGCTCCGACTGTATGACCCTGAGCCGATTGCCGATTGCCGCCGCATCGTCAGTCTCGCCGCTGTCGATATCATTCGGTATCATATGAGCGGCAGTATTTCCCACGTCATCGAACTTGATAAGGCTTGCGATACCCTCAACATTTTTCTCCAGCGTGTCCATCTCATTGTAAAGCGCCCTGAACCGCCGCCTTATCCTCGATGTTATCGCCAGAGCGATTACGATACCCGCAGCTGTAGAAAGACCGCAGACAATAACAATGGTGGTAAGGTGTCTTGATATCTGATCTTCGTACCATTCCGACTCAAAATCTACCCCCACGATACCGACAATGCGCCCGTCGGAACTGTAGATCGGGCTGTAGGAGCTGTAAAAGCGTCCCCATCTGTCCTCGTGTGGTGTTTCGTCGACATCTGCCTTGCCCTTTGAGGCATTTATGAGCGCTTCTGTAGTCTCTATCGTTTCACCAAATTCCCCGGGGTCATCGGAGGGATCTATGGTAAAAGAAAAATGTTCCCCGCCGTCATCGTGTATGCCGTAGATGTATGCCAGCTCAATGTTATCCTGAAAGGCGCGGAGTATTTTCAGCTGACTTTTGTATTCGGGCGTATCATTGTCATTTGCAGTAAGCTCCGCCATAATGTCCCCGTCCAGCAGAGCCGCCGCCGAATCGGAGATATCGAGCATACGCTTTTTGATGAGTGTCCTCATTGCCTGCCGCGACTGCATCATGAGCACAATACCCATGATGACATTTGCGGCTATAAGAAGTGCGAGCGCGGCATAGAGCCACGGTCCAGATATATTCTTATATCTCATTTTCATGTTTTATTTACCTCTTAGAAACATATACTTTTGTTTTATTATACCATTTATCATTATTGTTGTCAAGCATAATGAGATACAAGACACGGAAATCAATTTCTGTCAACAATTTGTAACAAATCACGTTCATCGATCAGGCAATCAAGCATAATATTGGAAATTGGTCTCTCAGAACCTGTTTT
>CACZJT010000002.1 GCA_902781565.1 uncultured Ruminococcus sp. | reverse complement strand
GTCCGAGTACCATATCGGGCATACGATTTACAGAGTGAAAACCGTCTTTAACCCGGCTTTTCGGCAAAGCCTGAGTGACATACTTGCAAGGCTCATCACAGCTGACTGTGAAAAAATGCTCGGTGATAATGAACAGGAACAGGACAAGCAGGCTGTTTGATTTTGGAATATCGGTGCATTGAAAAAAGAAACAAGGTGCGCTATAATGATAATAGCTTGCTGTATCCTGTCGGAAAGTGAGGTTAATATGACAGACAAGATTACAGCTTTATACTGCCGCCTGAGCCAAGATGATATGCTCGACGGTGAGAGCAACAGTATCACAAATCAGAAAGCGATTTTACAGAAATTCGCTGAGGACAACGGCTTTCCCAATCCGACTTTCTACGTCGATGACGGAGTGAGCGGTACGACTTGGGAGCGTGAGGGCTTCAAAGCGATGATGTCGGACATTGAGGACGGCAAGGTTGCAACGGTTATCACCAAAGACCTTTCAAGGCTCGGTCGTGATTACCTGAAAACTGGTGAGCTGATCGAAATGGTGTTCCCCGATTATGATGTGAGATATATCGCCGTAAACGATAATGTCGATACGGCAAAGTCCGAGAATGAACTGCTTGCGTTCAAAAATATCTTCAATGACTGGTACGCCCGTGATTGCTCAAAGAAAATTCGTGCGGTGTTCAGGGCAAAGGGACAGTCGGGCAAGCATCTCTGTCCGCCCGTGTACGGCTACAAGAAGTCCGATACCGGCAAGAATTTGTGGGTAATTGACGAGCCTGCCGCTGAGGTGGTACGCAAGATTTTCAAGCTCTGCATTGACGGCTATGGTCCGGTGCAGATCGCCCGTATCTTGACCGAACAGGGTATCCCTACGCCGACTGCCTACGCATTGTCGCAAGGTCGTGACAACGGACGGCATAATGCAAAGACTTATCGTTGGGGAGCGAATACGATCGCCCATATCCTTGAACGCTTGGAATATTGCGGTCATACGGTCAACTTTCGCACGAAAATGAAGTCCTACAAGGTTCACAAGATCATCTACAACCCGCAGGACGAGTGGCAAATCTTTGAGAATACGCAAGAGCCTATCATCACACAGCAGACCTTTGACTTGGTGCAGGAGCTTCGCAAACACAAGCGCAGACCGCAACGCTCTGAGGTAGTAAATCCGTTTGCAGGAATGGTGTACTGTGCCGACTGCGGAGAGAAGATGTACCTGAGCCGCCGTAAGAATGAGCGTCCCGAACAGGAACATATGCGTTGTTCTACATACGCAAAGGAACAGGATAAATGCACTGTGCATTATATCCGCACCTGTGTCCTCAACGAAATTGTCCTCGGTGAGCTGAACAAGCTCCTGATGATGGTGCGTAAAAATGAGGACGAATTTATCCAGACCGCTATGAGTAATTCCGTTCAGCGCAAGTCCTCGGAGCTTACAAAAGCAAAGAAAACGCTGAAACAGGCACAGAAGCGTATCTCTGAACTTGACAAATTGTTCACAAGACTCTATGAGGACAATGTTCTCGGCAGGCTGTCGGACGAGCGTTTCACGATGATGTCGGCAGGATATGAGGAAGAACAGGCAAAGCTGAAAGCTACGGTTGCGGAGCTTACTGCCTTTGTAGAAACGGCTGAACAGAAGTCCTCCGATGTTACTGCGTTCCTCAAAGTGGTGCATAAGTATGAGCATATCGAAAAGCTCACGCCTGAGATCATGCACGAATTGGTTGACAAGATCGTAGTACACGAACCCGACAAGTCCGGCGGAAAGCGTGTGCAGGATATTGAGATACACTTCCGCTTTGATGTGGCGGTATCGACTATATCCGTTGAAACAGGCAAATTGCAAATACTTCGTAATTGCTGAAAAAAGGTCGCATAACCGACGGTGTTATGCGACTACACTAAGGGAGAAAAAACTTCTATATCACTACTGTGCTTTCGATCCGGGATTGTCGTTTCCGTAACCCTCAAGCAGATTTACGATTCCCCAAATTGCTACGCCGCCGCCGATCAGCGAGAGTACCGTTTGCAGCACACCGATAGCGCTGCTCAAAAAGCTCGAAGCATCTGCCGCGCTCGCGGGGATAGCAAACGCTATCGCCATTACCGCAGTTACGGTCGCGTTCATAACGACCTTTTTGGCTATGTGCGCTGCCTTGCTGTCGGGCTTTCTTACGGGTGTATCAACTGCTGCTCCTGTTTCGACTATGTTCTTCATTTCGATCATTCCTCCTCATATTTCTGTCCGTTTTCGACCTTGTTTTCAGCTATGAACTGCATTGTCGCAGTATCGTTTGTTACGGTTGCTCTGCGGCTTGAATATCTTTTGACGTATTTCTCGATGTCAAAATAATTATTCTCATCGCTGTCGAGCAAATACCCATAATAACTATGGCGGGTTATGTCATACTTGTCCGAGAAAAACGGACGCACTCCTCGTACTTGCAGAATACATTTGCCGCCGTCCATTACCGCTAACTCATCTTGGCTTTTCAACTCCTTTCCGAGCTTCTGATAGTTCATTCCGTAGCTTTCCGACTGTCCTCGGTTCTGCGAGGTGTTGAACATATCTATCGTCTCTTTTCCGAGAGATTCCGATATCTCTTTGAGCGTAGTCTTTTCCTTACCGCCGAGGAACAAAAGCGTATCGCAATTGCCTTCTATGGTGTCTGCGTTATCCTTGTATATCGCTTTCAGCTGCGACTTTGCCTGCAAGATGATACTTGCGCTTATCTCACGGCTTCGGATAGTGGCTATCAGCTTATCGAAATTCGGTATCTCCCCGATGTTCGCAAACTCATCGAGTAAGCAGCGAACATGATATGTCAGCCTGCCGCCCTTGCTGTTGTCGGCTTTGGTACATAGCAGGTTAAACATCTGCGAATACATGATGGCGACCAAAAAATTGAATGTTGTATCCGTGTCGGATATTATCACGAATAAAGCTGTCAGCCTGTCGCCCAGCTGATCGAGCTGCAATTCATCGTACTTGGTTATTTCAAGCACCTCGTCAATGGCAAAGGGAGCTAATCTTGTTGAGCATGATATCAAAATAGACTTTGCCGTCTTGCCTGCCGCGAGCTTATATGACTTGTATTGCTTTAACGCAAACGAAGCTATCCGCCGTGTCTGTTCGTCGGGTTCATCGAGATACATCATGTCGAAAAAAGCACTGTCTTGTATCGGCGGGAAGCTGTCTCCCGAGGTACTGCCGTCATTGTTTTCGCTCTCGTCTTTATCTTCAATGCCGTCATTGTTTTCATTTTCGTCTGTACCAACAATGCCGTCATTGTCGTTTTCAAGGGGCGTTCTATCGGGCAAATTACCATCGAGCCAACAGGACAGCATATCAAATATCTCATCGACAAGGTTTTTGAAATTTTCATCGTCCTCGCGGCACTCGGAATCGTTGATAAGGTCGATAAGCGTTTCAAAATTCTGCTGTTCCTTCGGGTATATCGTGAAGATAAGTGCTATGTAAGCTGTATAAAGCAGCTTCTCTGCCTTGACCCAAAAATCTTCTCCGCTTTTGGAATCGCCCGTGGTGTTTTTGATAAGCACCTCGACGAATTTCAAGATATCTTTTTCTCGGTTCTTTTCGCTGATATAGGCGAAGGGATTGTAGTGCATACTTTTCGCAAAATCGACGGTATTAAAAACCTTTATCTCGTATGGCTCATAAACCTGTCTGCCGTTCTTCATAACGGGCTTGCCTTTATCGTCTTTCTTGGGTCTGCCGCGCTGCAAGAGTTTTCCGCACTCGATAAGCAGCGTACCTTTCGGGTCTGTGATAACATAGCTGCTGTGCATTTGCATCATATTTGGCTTGACATAGAACCGCGATTTACCCGAACCTGAGCCGCCGATCACCTCGACGTTTTTGTTACGCGCATATTTCGGAGACGAGGGTCTCCCCATAGTCAACCCCTCAGTCTGAGTAAGTATTACGTTGTTGTATGGGTCTGATAGATCCATATACGGCTCTATATCCTTCGGCTCTCCGAACCGTGCGGAGCCGTATTCCTCACCTTGTCGGAATTTCTTTCGGTTCTTGGCTTTGAAATACATGAGCAGCTTCATGACTATGGCGACCGCTATCCCGAACAGCCAGTCTGTCAAGCTGTCCGAAAAAGAGAAAGAAGCAAACACATCAACAAAATTTTTCATGAACAGGGAGAGCTTCTCGGTCAGATTTCTTCCGTCTGCTGTCCGATAGGCAAGAGCTATCAGACTTCCCGCATAAGCAAAGATCACCATTGGCAGATTGAGTAATATCTGCCGTTTTATTTTTTTTGAATCTATCCTCATATGCTCGGCTCCTGCTTCTTGTGAGAGCGTTCAAGCACCTTTTCGCTGCGCTGCCGCTGTTCATTCCTGTCATTGACAGCCTTGACGAGCTTTTTGTACTGCTCGGGCGTGGGCTTTGCCCGTTCCGCTTTTTCGATCTCGCTGCCTTTAAGCTCCGCATACTCTGAAAACGCCCGCTTGAAGCTGTCAGCCTTAGCTGTCTGAAAGATAACGTGATATGTCGGCGGTTCGGTACTTTTGTCGCGCTTCAGGGCATAATCAACATCGTACTGTCTTGCTACCCGTTCAAAATCCTTGATGTTGTTATCTGTGATCTCGATACTGTCGAGCTTTGCTCCACTGCGGGAGAGCTTGCCGACACTGGTTCTGCCTACGCGATGTTCATGGGTGGTGAGATTTGAAACATACTGCGCCATCATGTCTTTCAGCAGCTCCGAAGTCATTTTCACTGTCTGCACGGTCAGAGTAAGGCATTTTTTCGCCGAGACTATCTCGTTTGCCATTATTCTTCATCTCCGTCGGGCATTCTGAAAACGGGCTGATTGCCGCGTTCGAGCCAGTTTATGAGCTTATCGACCGTTTCCTCTGCCTGCGCTTCCGAACGATATATGCCGAGCTGTATGAGCTCATCTATGCTCGGTTCATCGGAGGGCGGCGTGGCAGCCTTCGGAAAGCCCGCGACTACCCATACCGTGTTCGTTTCGCCGACCGCGACGTTCGACGTAAAGGGCAGAAGCTGTATCACGCTCAACCCGCTGTAATTGACGATCTCCCTGACCTGTGTGACTATTGACTGATTCATAGAAATACCTCCGTGTGTTTATTTTTCCGACTTTGTACCCGTCGGGTACAAAGTTAAAGGCTGTTTGAAAAGAAAAAATCGGGTTCAGACTGTTCTTTCATACCAGAAATCAAGCAGATAATATGCAAGCATTTTATCCCCTGCGGAATACTCGGGGATATATCTTATCTTGCTTTCCGCTGTTTTCGCAGGCGACCATTCCTCGCAATATTTCCGATATACCCGCTTCCATGCGTCAGCATCAAACTCCGCGAAACGCTGTCTGACCCAGCGATAAGGCACAGCCTTTCCTGCCACTGACACACAGGGCTCGTCCGTCGTTTCCGCTTCGGAAACAAGCAACGAGAACCTTGTCACGAAATCGGATATGTCTTTTTCTGCCGCTTCATTGGAATTGCTTCGGCAAATGGAAAAGAGGTGCTTGGAGTAATGATCGCCTATGTTCTCGTATCTCTCCCCCAGCTCTCTGCACAGCTTCACATACGGCTCCGAGCATTCGTCAAAGCCTTCCTCCGCGATGAGAGCATTGATCTCCTCCTCGGTCTTGCCGTAATTGGCAAGAAAATCCGCGTTTTTCTGCGCCATAGCCGCATAGAGGTCGTAAAACCAAACGTCCTCCCCCTCGGCTGACAGCAATTTTTCGAGCCGAGCATAAAAATTCTCAAGCTCGTCAAGTGTCGTTACTTTTGTCTGCTTGAACAGCTCGGTGTCAAACAGGTCTTTCTTTTCAGCTGCGTTATTCATTTTTTGGCTCCTTTCCATGCCGTTATCGGCATATCGTGTCTGATATCGGCTTGTATGCTGCTGTTGTATGTCACGACCGCGTTATACAGCGCGGTGATGTAATAGGCTCGTTGGTCTCTGATCTTAGGTCTTACTGCTTCGAGGTTGTCGAAAATGTAGTTTATGTGTCCCTCAGTGATTTTCATGAAACGTTCTGTCACTGTTTTTTTCGGGATATCGGTTTTCCCGACGCGGATAAACTGTTCTTTGCAGCAGACTACATCGACCATTATCCCGACAATATCATCAAGCTCTTCCATACTGCCATTGACTTTCTGAGGGTAAAACTCATACATCTCCGCAAACCAGTCGTATTCGATATTTTCTTTGATCTGCTTCTCGGCAGCTTCACGTTTTGCAAGCTCTCTTTCCTCGGGTGTGATATTCGGCGCTTCGCGCGCGCGTGTGTGCGCGTGTACGCGCGTATCTATCAATCCATCAGTTTTATTTAGATTAAGTTTATTTAGATTAAGTTTAATAGAAGTGGTGTTCCGCGTTTTCGCAGGAACTTGTTCCGCACTTTTGCAGGAACCTGTTCCGTCATTTTGCAGGAACAGGGAAGCTGCGGGAACTTGTTCCTGCAAAATGTCGGAACAGGACGTTTCGCTGTTTTCAACACTTTCTGTCTTCGACTTTTCTATTCGCTCGCTTCGCTGCTGCGACTTCTTTGCGTTTCTCTCCCTGCCCTTTTCGATAAGCTCATTTGCGATCTGCATTCCCTCGGAGATCAGCTCCGAGATCCTCTCGGTGTTGTTGAGCACACGAAAATACCTTCTTGCGGGCATTCCGAATCGCTTGCACTCGATAAGACCGTTCTCGATAAGGTGCTTTATGCCGACCCTTTGCTGCCTTTCGCCGTAGGTAGTGCTTTCCTGTAAATCGTATTCGGTGGAAAAGAACCAACCTTCCTCGTCAGTCTGCCCGTTACTCGCGTAATATGTAAACTTTGAGATGAGCGCGGAATAGATCATCGTTTCGCACATTCCCATAGCATGAGCGAGGTATCTGTTCACAGACATCGTGTTACTTGGGTTCATCAGCTGCAATATGCTGTTAATTTCGTAGCTCATTGTTTTCCTCGCTTTCATTCAGACAGCGGCGCATATCCACCGTGTCTATCAGCTCTTTGACTTCGTGCCTTACGATACCGACCTTTGAAGCCGAACAGCAGCATTCGGCACGTACATCGTAGTCCGACATCTCTGCAAGCATAAACTTCATATGCTGTTTCAGCTTGTATATCAGCATTTTTTCATTTCTCAATTCCTCTGCCGCCGCGGTAAAGAGCACCGCAAACATCAGCTTGCTCTCCTCGTAGACCTCGGCGCAGACGATCTCCTTTGGCACAGCCACCATATCCCGATCAAGCAGCTCCTTGATGTTGTCAACATAATTGCTTGTAACAGTCATAATTATTCTCCGTTCTGTCTTTTTTAAAAAATAATGCTTTATTGTGCCCCTCTCACGCCGCGTCTGCGCGGTGCAGGAGCGCTTGACAGGCTGACAGGGGTAATTTAACCATTGAATGCTGTCAGCTCGTCCGAGCCCGCGTCGGCGCGGGGTAGGAGGCTCTGTTTTTGTATCGTGCGGTAAACATGATAGGTTGCATAGCAATCTGCGAGACTATTATGAGCTCCTTCGGGACGGCTGTTCCAATCGTAGCCGCAATACTCGGCGGCGGTAGTGAGTTTCTGCCACTTGTAGCTGCCGTAATAGTCGCTCCATTCCCCATAAATCGGGGCGAACAGCTCCATAACGTCCACGATTTCGACGTTTTCCGAAAGAATAAGACCATTATTACTGAGAAAATTAATGTCGAAATAAGTATTATATCCGATTATTTTGTCGGCTCTGTACATAATTTCATTGATTTCTGCGATTTTCTCCGATATGGTCGGGGCGTTCTGCACCATTTCGGGGCTGATACCGTTCACACGTTGAGCTTCCACCCATGACTTGGAGCAAGGCTTGAAATAGCTGTTAAATAAGGCGTTTCCGTCGCTGTCTATGATTGATACTTGCAGCAGCTCATCCTTTTCGGTGTCAAGTCCCGTCGTTTCGGTGTCGATCACAAGGGTTTTGCTCTCACTATGGCTCGGCGCATTGGCTGCGGAAATAGCCTTGATGATCTTTTGTAACTCAAATATCCTTGCTAAATAGGGTTTTACAGCATTATTGATGATCTCCTGCTGCTCTTGCCTGCGTTCATGCTCGATCTCCGCCTGCCGTTCAGCTTTCTTTCGCTGACGTCTTATTTTGGCTTTGGCATTGCGGCGTTCTCGTTCGGGTCGGAAGAACTCGGACAACTGCTCGGCGGTTGCTGCTTCGACTTCATCGGGACTGAAATATATGTACTTATCTTGACAATACCTGTTTGCCCACAGCTCTGTTCCTTTTGCGCTCTCGATAGGCAGAAAGCCCTGCTTCGCCCATTGTCGAGAGGTCTTGTATTCGGGATAATCGTCTGAATTGAGTATCTTCACCGTAACCGCTCCTTCCGAAGTTATGCCGTTCATTTTTCCGCGACAGTCATTTGCAAATCAAATACATCGGAATACCTCGACGGTAGCTTTTTATAGCTGAAAGATTTGATCTGACCGTGCTTGGCTTTTTCTCTCCATGTGCCGATGATCCTACGAGCTTTTTTATCATCAACGTCCTTTACCGTAAACTGATATTTTTTCATATAGACTTTACTCCGTAAACAAAAAAACCGAGGTGCTTTCCAAAAGAAAACACCTCGGTTTATGTTCCAATAAAACAAAGAAGATGTTTTCCGTTTTATTGGAAAACATCTTCTTTGTATGGTTCGCTATTCTGATTTGTCTTTTACTGTTCGCTAATTATATCAACAATATGCTAGTGTTTTATTCTCAAATACATCTATAACAACATATGATTCCGTTACAACAGCACCTGGTTCAACAACAAAAGTTTGAGAAATTCTTAATACTTGTCCATTATCTTCTTCAGGTACAGATGTTGATCTTGAAGTTACAAGTTTCCATTTATTAATTATGTCAGCATTAACTGTTACTCTACTTCTGTTAATATACGCGAATCCATCTTTTGTTTTTTTGGTATATATTTTGACATCGCCATCGATGTCAAAATCTGTAAAGTTTGTTCTGAATCCAAATGGTTTTTGAGTATAAACTAGATCTGACATACTTTTTTCTTTTTTTGACAAGACTTTTCTTATTATATTACATACTAAAGAATCACGAATGAAAATGCCACCAAATTCGTTAAAGGGTCTGGTTTCAATTCTGTATATCCCTTGATTATTATGTTCACATACTTTAACGTTATTAGAGGAATAGTTTTTTGACCACAAAAAATAACATATTCCTCCACCATTTCTAATACCTGGGAAACAGTCTGATGATTTTTTAAAATCATGTAGTTCCATTAAGTGCGAATTATTTAACATCATTGATCTAAAATCATCTAACCCGCGACCACCGCAATACCATCTCGAAGGAATGATCATTATAATATAATTTGGATTTAATCGAATTGATTTCTCTACAAATTTCTGATATATAGGTGTTGCACTAGCATTGTTTCCTCCATCCGAAAGCTGATACGGCGGATTAGAAATTATCACATCGAATTTCATGTTAAAGATCTCCTCGGGCTTGACTTTGTGTATCCATTCATAAGCGTGAGTTTCAAGCGATTCCTCACGGTTGTATTGACTTTCCGACGCACCGCAGAACGCGCATTTACTGCCGCGCCATGAGTGCTGCGTGCGCTTAAAGCGGATATTTCCGCCCGCGTTTTCGTCATCAAACTTAATGATCGAGTAATCGCTGTTCGGGTAGGCGCTGCAATAAAGGCTGCGGCGGGAAATCAGCGAGGTCAGCTCGGTTATAGCTATGCCGAAAAGCTGTTTGCGGAAAATGTGGTCAAGCCTTTCTTCAAGGTCGGGAAACAGCGGTTCAAGACCGATTATCAGCCGCTTTGCGATCTCGCGCAGGAACACCCCCGACTTGCAGGCAGGGTCTAAAAACGTAGTATTTGGGTCGGAGAAAAGCTCCTGCGGGAGCATATCAAGCATTTCGTTCGCCACGCCGGGCGGAGTGAACACTTCGTCGTTAGACAGATTTGCAAGGCAGGACAGGACGTCGGGATTATAGCTTTTTTCAAGTATTTCAGCCATTATCAGTCACCCCCAGTTTACGGTAGTCACAAACATACTTTTTCAGGAACGTTCCCTCATCAGTTTCAAAGCAGCCGAACCAGTCGGGCATATCGTCGTTCTCGGGTCTGTCTCCGTTCAGAAGCTCATCGAAGGTATAGTCGCTTCGCTGAATGTTCATATCGGAAATAAATGCCCATTCGGAGAAAACGATAGGGATTTCGGTATCATTCCCATTATCATCAACACGGCGCATAGAAATGCCGTTGCCGCAGATAATATTAAGGCTGAGAACGAAGCGCACCGAACGCCGAACGTCATCGCTGCATTCCTTACCGCACACCGCCTTGTACTCGGCGTTCCAGATGTCGAAAAGCCGCTCACGGCAGGCGGCGGCATTGTCCGCGAGAATGTCCACCCCGTAAAGACTGCTCACCGCCAGCAGGGAATTTTTCTCGTAGTCGGTCACACTGCGCTTGTATTTCTTCCTGACAACGGCAAGTTTCCGCGCGAGAATCTCCGCTAAGAACGCGCCCTCGCCGCAGGCAGGCTCCAGAAAACGGCTGTCAATGCGCTCCGTCTCGTCTTTCACGAGGTCGCACATAGCCTTGACTTCACGTTCAGCCGTGAACACCTCGCCGTAATCTGCAACGCGCTGTTTGCTTTTAACCTGATCTGTCATAAATATCCCTCGGTTGCTTTAAGTTCTACATATCATCATAAAATGACACTTTACAGCAACTATTATACCATAAAATAGAATTAAATTCAAGTCCTTTTGTGATTTTTTTCTGAATCGAGGAATTCTATGGCGGATATTTATGATTTTGGTATGATACTAAGGGAAGAACGTAAGCGAAAGAAACTGACGCAGACCGAACTCGGCGAAAAGCTCGGTCTGTCAAAAACGGCTATAAGCAAATATGAGAACGGAACTGCCATGCCTCCGGTTGACATAATGCGCTCGTTAGCAAAAATATTGAACGTATCTATGGACTACCTCTGCGGAACCGAACAGCGTGAAAAAATCTCCGTATTTAATCTCACCGCACATCAGGTCGAGGTAGTAAACAAACTGGTCGATACGTTCCGCGAGCGGAACCAGCTTACAGATAAAAAAATCTCCCCCGAGTGCTGTACGCTGCTCGGGGAGATACTTGTGGAGCTGTCGAGATAAAACTGGTAACTTCTTTCCGATCTTTGTCTTGACAACTATTGATGAATCATGTATAATTATATATAGCGGGCAATACTATTTCTGAGTTATAGTGTTAGTTAGTAAGAATGCTTTCTGAGTTTGCATTGTACAAAAATGAAATTTTCGTTGGTATTTGTTTACAAAGAATCGTAATATAATAAGGAGGATTAACAAAATGAGTATTATTCTTGAAACTATGACAGAATTAAATGGGACACTATTATCAGTTGACAATAGTGTTTTGATTTCAAATGTATCTATAATAGTAGAACCTGTAACAGCCTAAAAATTAAGCAACCATATTGTCAACAAAAACTATTACTCCTCAAAATCAAGAAATGTTCTTCACAAGTATCAAAATCAATAGAGATTTCATCCCAGCCTTTACCCGAGGACAAAGTGGTGAAGTGAATGACGGAAACAGAATTGTTTTGACAGCAAATTCATCCCAGCACATTAGATTTAAAGGATTATTGCAAGGATTATTCATGAATACAAATCAAGAGTATCAAGAATGTAAAATTGAAATGGGGAATTTTGTTTTTTATCTTAATGATATAATACCTAGATATGTTGATGAATTTGCAATCTATGAGAATGTGAGAGGTATGATTTTTCCATCAGATAAATATCAAGTGGTAGCCTTATAAATCGATTATAAATTTTTTTAAAAAAACCGAAGCTGACACCACAATTCAGCTTCGGCTTTTCATTATTGTTCAATATACAATATTATTCGTCATTAGGGTTTATCGGTCTTTTTAGTTGAATAATTGTTGCTTTTTCTTCTGACGCTTTCAATGTACCTTTACGCAGGCAAAGCAATTCCTCAATATCCGAAGGATATAAAGTTACACCATACTGCTTTAACAGTTTAAGCAGGGTATTAGGGTTTAAATACTTAGCATCAAAAAGAACATCTAATGCACCTTGAAAAATATTCTCGTTTAAATAATATGCTGAATCTCCAGGTTCTGTTGTACGCCAGCCTTTTTTTGATATTTGGCGCATCAAATATTGATATTGATTATCTGTGATCGCATTTAGTTGATGAGCACGATATATCATTGCTTGGACGGAACAATTCCATCTTTTCTTTAAATGCAAATAGTAATTAAGATCAGTCGGATAAGCTTGTATTTCACTGAGAAATGATTCCTTGGGTAAAAGGAAAGCACCAGCAAACATATTTGCTTGAGTTTCTCTCATCTTAAAATCTTCTTTGCTGATAAGTTCAAGGCTTTCACTCCAAGGATGTAACAAGATATGCCCTAATTCATGTGCCATATCAAAGAATAATCTTCCTTTGGGTTTTACGCCTTGCGATACTGCAATAATAAACACATTTTTATCATCTAAAAGAGTACGTTGACTAAAAGCATCTATTTTATTATCTTTAGTATCAAATCCTGTTACGATAATACCGTTTTCTTCAAGCGTTAACTGCAAATCCGTGATTGGTGATGTATCCAAATGCCAATAATTACGGACAGTTTGCGATATTTTATCTATTTCGTCCATCATATCTTGTTGGGCTTTATCATTGAATTCATCGTCACTTCCGTTGAATTCAACTTTTGGAAGGTTCAATGATGGGAATGAAACATATTGAGACAGTATTTCGTATATTTTGGCTACCCATTCCAACTTGACACTTTGAGAAGTTCTGCTCATTTTTGTTGCAGTTGACAATGAACGAAAGTATGTAACTTCTGTTGTAGTTTTACATAATTCGTTTTGCAAAAAATAATCTGAAGGAAAATCAAGGACAGTAGCTATTTTAAGCACTCGCTCTATATCGGGTTTACTACCGTTTTCATACTGTGAAATTGATTGCTTACTAATACCTGTTTTATTGGCTAATTCAGTTAATGTTAATCCACGAAACAGACGTGCATTTTTTAGCCTACCTCCTTGGAAACCATTATTGTCCATTTAACTCAACTCCAATTTTTCATAGTTTTATGCCTGATCTTCCTCCAACAGTTTAACCAGTTCAGGCTTGATACCAGGCTTAAGAGCAACAAGTCCTTTAGCGGATTTTGAAGTACTAGTTTCATCATCAGACTCAGACACGATATTGGTAAGGTTTCCAAAATTCGGTTTCATAAGGTTGTTCAGAGAAATCTCATCAACTGTATTAAAACTCTTGTCAGATAGAATTAATCTAATATCTGTCACCTGAAATCTATCGTATTCATAAGTTATAACATAATGACGATAACCTGAGTCAGGAGACAATAAACCAGAAACTATTTTTCGATAATCTTCCTCAAGAGTATTCCTATCAAAGGATTCCATAGGGAATATGGTAGTTTGAGCATTATCTCCTTCTAAATCACCATTTTCGATAGCAAAAATTGATTGAAGAAAATGAGGCTGTTTACGGTTTTTCTTTTTCGATATAGCAATCAAATTCTGATGAGTTGTGATAGTATATGTTATTATATTATTATCATCAACAAGCATCCGTCCTTCCCAGGAAAATCTTTTGAATGACAACAATCTAATAGAATCATCAACAACAATGTTTTTTAGGTTTTCATTAATCATGTCACTCCTAATAAAACGCAAGCTGTTCATTGTTTCCATGCGATTATTATGATAATAATCTAGTAGGTCCTCTTCGACAGCCTTTTGTATAGCTCTAACGATACGGCGAAGAACTTGTTCTTCACTAGGAAGAGAATCGGACAATTTAACCATAGTCAATTAGATGACCTCCTTCTATTGTTTCTGTCTATCATTTTATCATTTTGTTCAAGATTTGTCAAGTCAAAATGCAATTATCCTTAATCTTGTCCATCAAAATCTATATTTTTTATATAATTCGGCAATTATCAGATGCGTAATTGTACAATATTGCCAACCACCTTTGGATAAATAAATCCCGAAGCTGACACCACACATCAGCTTCGGGATTAACATTATTATTCTGTTTACCAAGACCCTTTTTGCAATTCTCAAAAAATTGGTGTCAAACTGGTGTCAAAACACCATATCTGTTGCTCAAAAGCCTTGATTTTACGGGGTGTTTTAGTCTATCGACTTCATCGTCGGGAACAAAAGCACGTCCCTTATCGCGGGGGAATTCGTCAGGAGCATTACGAGCCTGTCGATCCCGTAGCCTATGCCGCCCGTGGGGGGCATACCTATTTCGAGGGCGCGGAGGAAATCTTCGTCGGTGCGGTTGGCTTCCTCGTCGCCTTGGGAAAGGGCTTCCTCCTGTGCCTTGAAGCGCTCGCGCTGGTCTACGGGGTCGTTGAGCTCCGAATAGGCGTTGCACATCTCCCATGTGTTTATGAACAGCTCGAATCGCTCAACATAGTCGGGAGCGTCGGGCTTGCGCTTGGTCAGGGGCGATATCTCTATCGGGTGGTCGGTGATGAATGTGGGCTGGATAAGGTGCTTTTCCACGAATTCCTCAAAGAACAGGTTTATGATGTCGCCGCGCTTGTGGCGCTCCTCGAACTCAACATGGTGTTCCTTCGCAAGTGCTCTCGCTTCTTCGAGCGTTGTCACCTCCGCAAAATCCACGCCGCTGTACTTCTTGATGGCTTCCACCATTGTAAGCCGCTCAAATGGCTTGCCCAGGTCTATCATATTATCGCCGTAGGGAATGACCGTAGTGCCGCAGACCTCCTGAGCCAGATATCTGAACATCGTTTCTGTAAGCTCCATCATGCCGTGGTAGTCGGTGTACGCCTGATACAGCTCCATGAGCGTGAATTCGGGATTGTGACGTGCGTCAACGCCCTCATTTCGGAAAACTCTGCCGATCTCGTAAACTCTCTCCAGTCCGCCGACTATCAGCCGCTTTAAATAAAGCTCCAGACTGATTCGCAGCTTCACGTCCTCATCAAGGGCGTTGTAGTGCGTTTCAAAAGGTCTTGCCGCCGCGCCGCCCGCGTTTGAAACGAGCATGGGCGTTTCTACCTCCATGAAGCCCCTCTCATCAAGGAAGCGGCGTATCGAAGCTATTATCTTCGAGCGCTTGATGAAGGTGTCCTTTACGTCGGGGTTCATGATAAGGTCGGTGTAGCGCTGTCTGTAGCGGGTGTCCTGGTCTTTGAGACCGTGCCACTTTTCGGGGAGGGGCAGAAGGCTCTTGGTGAGCAGAGTAATGCTTTGAGCGTGAACGCTTATCTCGCCCTTCATGGTGCGGAAAACGTAGCCTTCCACGCCGATTATGTCGCCTATATCCCACTTCTTGAAGCCCGAATATACCTCCGTGCCGCCGATGTCATCGCGGCGCACGTAGACCTGTATCTTGCCGCTCTTGTCCCTCAGGTCGAGGAATGCAGCCTTGCCCATGATACGGCGGCTCATCATTCTTCCCGCAAGACGGACGGTCTTTCTTCCGTTTTCCAAAAGCTCCGCGAGCTTTTCTTCGTCCTCGCCCGCCTGTGCCTTGAACTCCGCTTCATCGGCTTCATATGCTTCGAGGGCTTTCACAGCGTGAGCGGTCACGTCGAACTTGGTGATCTCAAACGGGTCATGACCCTCAGCCTTGAGCGCATCGAGCTTATCCATGCGGATCTTCTTCAGGCTGTTTATGTCCTGCTCCTCGGCTGCGTCCTCGGGCGCGGCGGGAGCCGTATTTTCCTTTACTTCACTCATTTATATTTTCCTTTCGTTTCGTGAGGTGTTATTTGTATCTGCGGGAGATGTCCTCCTCGCATTCACGCAGTATTTTCTCAATATCGGCACCGATGATGTCGAGCCCCGTTGCCTTGATAAGCTCGCAGTCCTTTATCCCGTAGAAAGTCTCCGCCAGCGCTTTGACGTATCCGAACCCGAAGCTCTCGGGGAAGAACGTGCCGCCCGAGGTGGTGACGTAGTAGAGCTTTTTCGCCCTGCAAAGTCCCATCGGGACGCCTTCATCGGTGTAGCCGAAGGTCAGCCCTATGACGTTTATCTGCTCGAAATAGGTCTTTAATGCGGCGGGGAAGGACAGATCCCAAAAGGGGGCGGCAATGACTATCTCATCAGCCTCGGCGAACTGTCTTGCATATCCGAACATAGGGTCGGAAAACTCCCTGCGGGCGATCAGACTGTCCCGCTTGTTGAGAAATGCCTCGTCGGCATCGGGAAAGCTGCATTCTGTCAGGCGCAATTCATCGTAAGGCTCGCCCAGCGTTTTCAGCAGGTGCTCCGCCAGCCGTTTCGTGCGTGAATCCTTTCTTACACAGGCGTTAATGAACAGTATCATATCGCAGCCTCCTTTTCTTTGCGGACGTCAGTCCTCGTCTTTACGTTACCTGTTCTTGCGGGAGATGTCCATTACCTCGAACTTGACGATACCGCCGGGGGTCTCGACGTCGAATATCTCTCCGACCTTCTTTTTGAGAGCCGCCTTGCCTATGGGCGAGTCGTCGGAGATCTTGCCGTTATCGGGGTCGGATTCGATAGTACCCACTATCTGTACCTCTATCATCTCATTGTATTCGAGATCCATGAGCTTTACCACCGAGCCGATACCTACTTCGTCAACGGATATATCATCATCGTCAACAACTACGGCTTCGCGGAGCATCTGCTGGATATCCTCGATCTCCTGCGCCAGCTTCGCCTGCTCGTTCTTAGCCTCGTCATACTCTGCGTTTTCGGAAAGGTCTCCGAAGGAACGTGCTTCTTTGAGCTGATCGGCGACCTCTTTTTTTCTGACCGATACCAAATAGTCAAGCTGCTTCTCCAGTTCTTCCTTTGCCGCTCTGGAAATCGTCTTTGCCATAGCTATTACTCCTTTTCGCTTATTCATAATGTCAGCGGGCAGTGCCCTATCTTATTATTATATATCTTTCCGGACGTTTTGTCAATAGCGTGTGAGAATTTTTCACGAAACTCGGGTCTTGTGCCGCCTGTGCAAATTTGCTTGACATTTCGGAAGGAACGTGGTATAATATAAGAAACAGACTTCCCGCGGAGGTGCATATCATGAAAAAGGATACCTTTGATTACATTTGGACGGACAAAAAGCGGACATTTCTCGGGCTGCCGTGGTCGTTCACGCGCTACTACATAACCGATAAGAAGATAATCGTCCGCAAGGGCTTCCTGAGCGTTACCGAGGAGGAGGTCGATCTTTACAAGATCACCGACAAGAAGATGTTATTCCCGCTGGGTCAGCGTATGGTGGGCTGTGCCACTATCTCCATGTACGCAAAGGGCGATGTGGACAATCCCGACATCGTGTTCAAGAGCATAAAGAACGCCCGCGAGGTCATGAAGATACTGGACGAGCGCATAGATCAGGCACGCGACCGGTACGATATCCGCGGCAGGGATATGTACCACAGCGATTTTCACTAACCATAAAGCGGCAGCTTTGCCGCTTTTTTTATCAGGGTGACAGCATGGATATTAACGGACTTCTTGACCTCCCCGAGTCGTGGGAGCGGCTGAAAAACTGCGGGAGGGTGCTGATCTACGGCACGGGGAACGCCTGCGAACGCATACTGGACAGGTTCGGGGTCTGCGGCACAGAGTGTGCGGGCATCTTCGCAAGCGACGGCTTCGTGAGGGACAGGAGCTTTCGCGGGTACAGGGTGATGTCCCTCTCGGAAGCAGAGGAGCGCTTCGGGGAGTTCACGGTCTGCTGTGCCTTCGGGTCACAGCTCCCCGAGGTCATGGCGCAGATAGACCGCCTTTCGGAGCGTCACGAGGTCATCTTCCCCGACCTGCCCATAGCGGGGGAGGAGTTCTTCTCGCGGGAGGGGCTTGAAGCGCGGCGGGAACGTCTTGAAGAAGCCGCCGCACTTTTCGCCGATGATATGTCGCTTAGGGTGCTGGATTGTCTGCTGTCCTTCAAAATGACGGGAGACCTGCGTTTACTGCGGAGGGCATTTACCGACAGCACCGCCGCCGACTTTGCAAGGCTCATACAGCCCCGCGCGGGGGACGTTTACGCGGACCTCGGCGCTTACAACGGCGACACTGCGGAGCAGTTCGCGGAGCTTTGCCCCGAGTACGGGCATATCTGCGCCTTTGAGCCCGATAAACGGAGCTTCCGCAAGTGCGTGAAGCGGCTCATGGGTCACGACCGTATCACTGCGGTCAACGCCTGCGCATGGAGCTGTGACCGCATACTGGGTTTCTCGCAGAGCGCGGGACGGCAGTCGCAGATAACGGGGCAGGGAAGTCCTGTGGGAAGTCCCACAGCTGCCCGCGCCCTTGACAGCGTTCTTGCGGGAGGGCGCTGCGATGTGATAAAGCTCGATGTGGAGGGCGCGGAGAGGGAAGCCCTTGCGGGTGCAGACGAAACGATACGGCGCTTTTCGCCGAGGCTCGCGGTGTCGGCATATCACCGCCCCTACGACCTCATAGACCTGCCCTTGCAGCTCAAAGCCCTGAACGGCGGGTACAGGCTTTACCTGCGCCAGCCGCCCTACTATCCCGCGTGGGATTCCTGCATTTATGCCACCGTGGAAAATTATAGTGATTTTGCGTAAAATGATTGACAAACTGTTAATAATGTGTTATACTTGAATAATGATAAGGGATCGAAGGAGATCAAATGATTTATCTTACAGGCGATACCCACGGCGGTATAGATATGAAAAAGCTGTCACGTAAAAGACTGGAAAGAAACGGGCTCGCTCTCACGAGGGACGATCTTCTTATCATCACAGGTGATTTCGGGTTCCCCTTTACGCCCGAAGACACAGAGGTCTATGAACACCCCGACGATCACGGCAGGAACTCTTATAAATACTGGATAGATTGGTTCGGGAAAAGACCGTATATGGTACTTTTCATTGACGGGAACCACGATAATCATGACTGGTGGGCGAAACAGGCAGTGACAGAGATGTTCGGGGGACGTGTACAGATACACCCTCATGTCCCTAATGTGATACATCTTCTTCGCGGAGAGGTCTACACCATCGAAGGAAAGACCTTCTTTACCTTCGGCGGAGCCGCGAGCTCGGATAAGGAGTACAGAAAAGAAGGCATTTCATGGTGGGCGGGAGAAGAGGCTTCCGCCGAGGATATAGCCAACGCCGAAAGGAATCTCGAAAAAGCGGGACGTTCCGTGGACTATATCATAACTCATACATTGCCGAAAAAGAAGATAGACAGGATCCCGATGTTTTATTATAAGAATGCCCCCTGCAAAACTGCTTTGTTTCTTGAAAGCGTTTATGAGACCGTAGATTACGGGATATGGTTCTGCGGACATTTTCATGTGGATATGCCGATATATGAGGACAGGATGTTCGTCCTTTATGATACCGTTACATCTCTTGATGGATTTGACGAGCTGCTCAAAGAAGAGTTTTCATGACGAAAAGATACAGAGCTGTAATACAAATATGCGGAGGTGAAGCGATTGTACAGAGAAGCCGAAAAAAGATACCTTATCTCCGAACGCCGCGCTCTTACGGACGGCGGGACGATCTCGGTGTGCGAATACTCCCTCACTTTTGAACGGCTCCCGCGGGAGTTCGAGGGCTTGCGCCTGCTGCACCTCACTGACCTTCACGCCAAGAGCTTCGGGCAGGGAAACAAGGGGCTCGTGAGAGCCTGTGCCGCAGAACGCCCCGATATCATCTTTTTTACTGGCGATATTTTCAGCAGGGACGAGGACATCTCCGCTATAGAACGAAAGCTCCCGATGATGAGGGCGCTTAACGATATCGCGCCGCTCTGCTGTGTGTTCGGCAATCATGAGGTCGATGCGCCGAAAAATGCGGAGCGCTTCGCGGAGCTGCTTCGGGACATCGGCGTGACTGTCCTCCGAAACGAACGGAGGCGGCTTTTCAGGGGCAGGGGACATATCGACCTTTGCGGGCTGGAGCTTGCGCCCGAGTTCTACCGCTCTCCGAAAGGACATTATCTCGGATTGGAAAAAGTCACCCCGCAGGTCATGGAACGGTCGCTGGGGACAGCCGACGAGGACGGCTTCACGCTCCTGCTGGCGCACACACCGCTCCCGTTTGAGCAGTATGCTGAATGGGGCGCAGACCTCACGCTCTCGGGACATATCCACGGGGGCATGGTGCGGCTCGGAGGTATCGGGCTGCTTTCGCCCGAACGGGTGCTGTTCCCGCGCTACTCAAAGGGCATATACACCCGCGAAACAAGTCGCGGCAGGGCAGTCCTGGCGCTCTCGGCAGGGCTGGGTAAATTCAGAGTGAACGATCCGCCGATGATCTCGGTCATCGTGATCCATAGAAAGGAGTATTAAAAATGACGAACGAACAGAAGCAGTTAAAGGAACGCCTTGCGGCGTATTTCGATGAGCATTTCGAGGAGATACTTGCGGATATGAGCGAGATCATGTCGATAGATTCCTCCTACGGCACGCCCTCGGAGGGGAAGCCCTTCGGCGAGGGCTCCGCGGCGGCTCTCGCATGGGGGGCGGCAAAGGGAGAGGCTCTCGGGCTGAAAGTGAAGAATTTCGATAATCACGCCATATCCATGACCTGCGGCGAGGGCGAGCCCGTCCTCGGCATACTGAGCCACCTGGACGTAGTCCCCGCGACCCCCGAGGGCTGGGAGCATGAGCCTTTCGCCTGCACCCTTGACGACGGGTACATATACGGGCGCGGTGCGATAGACGACAAGGGACCCTCGGTGGCGGTTCTTTGGGCGGTAAAGGCGCTCAAGGAGCTGAACGTGCCCCTCGAAAAGAGCTTCCGCGTGATCTTCGGCGGCAATGAGGAGCGGGGCTGCAAGGACATCGTGTATTACGCGGCGAGAGAGCCTTTCCCTCCGCACGTTTTCACCCCCGACGGCTCTTTTCCCGTACTCAACTGCGAAAAGGGCATGGTACATCTGACTTTCTCCGCGCCTTTTGAGGACAGTGAGATAGCTTCGATAAAGGCGGGGAGCGTCATAAACGCCATACCCGACTTCTGCAAAGTCACCGACAAGAACGGCTCTGTGACCGAGATAAGCGGCAAGCCCTCCCACGGCTCACGTCCCGAGAACGGCGACAATGCGGTGACGAAGTTCCTTGCGGGCTATAAGGGAGGGAACGCCCTGCTCAAAGCACTCGGAGAACTGTTCCCCCACGGAGAGTTTGACGGCAAGACTGCGGGGCTGGGTTTCGCGGACGATGTGAGCGGGACTATGACCTGCGCCCTCACGCTGCTCAACACCTCGGAGGGCAGGCTCACGGGCGGCATAGACATACGCTTCCCGATAGACCGCACATATGCGGAGATAAGCGGTATCATCGTGAAAGCCCTTGAAAACGCGGGCTTTGCGGCAGACGACCTTTCGGGCAAGGAGCCGCACTACGTTCCCGCGGACGATCCGTTCGTTGTAACGCTCCTGCAAGTCTATGAGGACGTCAAGGGCGAGCGCGGCGAGCCCGTGGCGGAGGGCGGTATAACCTACGTCCACGACACCCCCGGGGGAGTGGCTTTCGGCGCGGAGTTCCCGTGGGAGGACAACCGTATGCACGGCATAGACGAGAGAGTTTCGGTGGAGACTTTTATGTACAATCTGAATATGTATGCCAACGCCATTGCAAGAATCTGCGGGAAGTCGTAAAAAATGTTCGGAAAATCTTGACATCTGATCTGAAATGTGATATAATAAGAGAATAATTGGGAGAGGTTTAGTGCCTGTCTCGGCAATCTACCGGAAAAGGAAGATATGTATGACAGAGCTTGAACGGATCGAACAGGCTGAGGTGTTCTTTCGGCGATACGGAAAAAAAGAGGACGCGATCCGTCAGAATCGTGAGAATCAAGAGTATCTGAAAACGCTGATACACGATGATATATATGTGCGCGACAATTACGATATGAAGGCAAGGCTCTCGAAGGAGATCAGTATAGTTGCGGGCGCGGCGCTGG
Organism: uncultured Ruminococcus sp.; assembly: GCA_902781565.1. Classification (GTDB taxonomy): domain Bacteria; phylum Bacillota; class Clostridia; order Oscillospirales; family Ruminococcaceae; genus YE71. Next base: position 21,637 of record CACZJT010000002.1, on the reverse strand, counting down.
CAGTGTTCCTGCTGGTGTGGCTCGTGACCATGTTCGTACCGGGACTTGTGGTCGGGTGTTTCGTGTTTTTGGGCGGTACGGTGTTCTTTATCGCATTCAACCGCTATAAGCTGGACAGCAGGCTCGAACGTCAGAGCGAGATAAACGACGGCATAATTGACGAGATCGAGCGGCTCAAAGCCCTCGAACCCATGATACAGAAGCAGAAAGCGGATTTTGTCAAGGGGCTGGAAAAGCACGTTCCCTTTCTGGCGTTCAGCGATATGAAGTACCTGAACGACCTGAGGGAATTCATAATGTCGGGCGAAGCCGATACCTGCGAGGACGCCGCCGCCATGCTCGAACAGAAGCTGCTCTTGCAGCAGTTCACGACGATCATGGAGAACAAGGAGATAGAGAGCAACTTCGCCAAGACCGCAAAGAAGTCGGCGGAGGAGGAATCCGCGGGCTTCGAGAACCCGCTGGAGAGCATAAAGCCCAGCCGCAAGAAGTCGCTGAGGGAGCGCATTTTCGGAAAGCGTCTCAAAAAGAAGGTCAAGTCGGTCTTCGACGAGCAGGACGAGTGGGATTCCGACCCCTATTCTCCCGACGAGATCATAAAGTACGTACAGGCGCACAGCAAGGGCAAGCGCATGATAAGAACCAAATAAAAAAAGAGGTCGGGGAACAGCCGACCTCTTTTCTTTGATCCGGAGGATAAAACTATGTTAAAGGGAAATACGGTGCTGATAGCCGTGACGGGGAGCATCGCGGCTTATAAGATGGCTGACTGCGCGAGGGAGCTTACTAAGCTGGGCGCGGACGTTCATGTGCTGATGACGCGGAACGCAACGCAGTTCATAAACCCCGTGACTTTTGAAACGCTCACACAGCACAAATGCCTTATCGACACCTTTGACAGGAGCTTTCAGTACAGCGTGGAGCACGTAGCCCTCGCAAAGGCGGCGGACGTGGTGCTTGTCGCCCCCGCGAGCGCGAACGTCATCGGCAAGATCGCGAACGGTATCGCCGACGATATGCTGACAACTACCGTCATGGCGTGTACCTGCAAGAAGCTCATAGCCCCAGCCATGAACCACAATATGCTGCACAATCCGATAGTTCAGGACAATATCCGCAAGCTGGAACGCTTCGGTTACGGCATGATACGTCCCGTGAGGGGAATGCTCGCTAACCGCGACATCGGCGACGGAAAGCTCCCCGATGTGCAGACGCTCATCGACCACGTTTTGCAGGAGATCGCCTGCGAGAAGGATATGGCTGGGCTCAAAGTCCTCGTGACGGCGGGAGCAACGAGGGAGTCCATAGACCCCGTGCGCTACATCACGAACCACTCCACCGGCAAGATGGGCATAGCCCTTGCCCGTGCCGCGAGTTTACGCGGGGCTGAGGTCACTCTCGTTGCGGGGAGCTGCACCGAGAAAATGCCGCCCTTTGTCCGCGTGGTGAACGTGGTCAGCGCCGATGATATGTTCGCGGCTGTGACCGAATCGGCGGGAGAGTACGATATCATCGTCAAGGCGGCGGCGGTGGCTGACTACACGCCGCAGACGGTCGCCGACAACAAGCTGAAAAAGTCCGAGGGCGAAATGAGCATACCCTTGCGCCGCACCCGTGACATACTCAAATATCTGGGCGAGCACAAGCGCGAGGGACAGCTCCTCTGCGGCTTCTCTATGGAGACTACCGATCTGCTCGAAAACTCCGCTAAGAAGCTGACCTCGAAGAACTGCGACATGATCTGCGCAAACTCGCTCCGCACCGAGGGGGCGGGCTTCGGCAGCGATACCAACGTCATTACCCTCATCACCGCCGACGGGAACAAGCAGCTTGACAAGATGTCAAAGCTCGAAGCGGCGCACAGGATATTCGATGAGCTGCTTGAAATGGGGTTCGGGAAGTGAGAAAATAAAAGCAGGGCGGGGAGCTTCCCCGTCCTGCACATTTTTTTCGGATATATTGGTCATTTATTCGATTTTTTGCCGCTCCAATAATCGGGCGGGTCGCGGTATTCGGCTATGAGCTTTCGGGCTGAAAGCACGGCTGAAACGCACCTCACGGCAAAGCACAGCCCCGCGCCGATGTGAGCGGCGGTCTTATAGCGGGCGTATTTGGCGTCGATCATCGAGATGATCTCCTCGCGCATGGCAGGTGTCTCGTTTTTGATCTGCGCATCCTTCAGGGCGTAGATGTAAGCCTTTTCGAGCAGGGGCAGCAGCTTGTACATGAGAAATACAAGCTCTCCTGCCGATATCAGTATAATGAGGACTGCGAAAACCGTGTAGAATACGGTCTCCGCGCCGTCCCTGCCGTATTCATAGCGTCTGAGGACGTTAGTGTGGTGCTTTGCCATAGCATAGGTAAAAAGCGAAAGAGCCGCTCCGTAAATGAGGGGAAGCGCTATGAACCAAGCAACGATGTCCCTTTCATAGTCGATCTCGATCCGGTCGAAAGCCGTCTGAAAAAGCAGTGTCGCGAGGGCGGCAAAGCCCCCTGCGAAGATGAACATACGTCCGTAGAATTTTCTCGTGAACTTCATAAACTGTCCTGTCTGCGGTCGGCACGTTTATTACAAACAAAAAAGTGTCCCCGAAAAGGACACTCAGACAGTCTGTCCGATCTGCCGACCGCAGTTCGATCAAAGGGCCGACCGTGAGTATCCGTGTTCGGGCAAGCCGAAAAAGTGTCCCCCATAGAGAACACTTGCAGACACTCTGTCCTTTGCACCGCAGACCGAGCTGTGTATCAGAAGGTGAATGATGATGGTATCTCTGTTAAGGGCTGTAGAAATATGCATATCACTCACCTGCCTTTTGCGATCTTCACTGTTCAGCGAACGGTGTAATTATAACACGATATTTTATGTATGTCAATAGTTGTTGTGCGATTCTATATATTTCACAAATATTATCGTGCCATATTATGCATAATCACTAAAGTGGCAGAAGGAATTTGTGAATATAATGTAAAAATACCCGGAATTCACTTGACAGCCCGCCTTCGATATGTTAAAATAATATGGTTGAGTGCTGCATAGAACTACTGTCCGGACATTACTCTGATGGGCTTCTATGAGGATCGAGAGAATGTTACGGAAGGAGGAAGAAAAATGAAGGAAGGTATCCATCCCAAGTATGAGGAGACTACCATCACCTGCCACTGCGGAAACGTCATCAAGACCCGTTCCACAAAGAAGGATATCAAGGTAGAAATTTGCTCCAAGTGCCACCCGTTCTTCACCGGTAAGCAGAAGCTCGTTGATACCGGCGGACGTGTTGACAGATTCAAGAAGAGATTCAAGCTCGATTGATCGCAAGAGCGGCATTTTGTGCCGCTCTTTTTTCATACAGATTTAACACGAATAATGTCGTGTAATCACGAAAGGGGAGTATGATAGAATGTCGGACGGCTACAGGACGCTTGCGGAAACGGCTTTGGGCGAGCTGGAGGAGAAGCGCTCACGGTTCATCGCCGAGATAGCTCACGTCACCGACGAGGAGCAGGCGGTCGCCCACATCGAGCGAATACGCGCCGAGAACCGCAAGGCGCGGCACAACGTCTACGCCTACCTGCTGAGAGAGGGCAACGTGACCCGCTACAGCGACGACGGAGAACCGCAGGGTACGGGCGGAGTACCCGTCCTCGAAACGCTCCGCGGGGCGGGGCTCACCGATGTGTGCTGCGTCGTGACGAGGTACTTCGGCGGCATACTCTTGGGGACGGGCGGGCTTGCAAGGGCGTACTCGGGGGCTTGCAGGGCGGCTCTTGACAGCGCTAAAGTCATGGAGATACGCCGCTGTTCGCGCTTCGATTTCTACTGCGACTACGACCTTTACGGCAGGGTGGGTGCGCTCCTGCCCGAGCTTGGCGCGAAAACGCTCCGCGAGGACTTCGGCGAGAACGTTTCGATGTCGGTGATAGTCGAGAGCGACCGCGCCGAAAAGTTTCGTGAAAAACTCACCAACGCTTCAAACGGCAGGATCTCATTTGATGAAACCGCTGATTTATATGAGGATTTTTCTCGATAATTTGTGAGATGTCACAAAAATTCAGCTTTCAAGCTCCGAAATAAAGGTTTTTTTGACTTAAACGGAGTATAACATATCAGAGAGTGTTTTTCGGCAATGAGATATCGGAGGGCTTTGATATGGACGATATGAAAGAGCTTACACCGAGAGAAAGATATGAACGCTTCGAGCGGGAACTGCTGTGCAGCGAGGCTTGCCTGTCCTCGGAGACCAAGGGACGGGAACACCCCGCGGAGCTTTGCCCGCTCCGCACAGAGTTCCAGCGCGACCGCGATAAGGTCATACACTGCAACTCGTTCAGAAGGCTGAAGCTGAAAACGCAGGTGTTCCTCTCGCCCACGGGCGACCACTACCGCACCCGCCTGACCCACACGCTGGAGGTCGGGCAGATAGCGCGTACCATCGCGCGGGCTATGCGCCTGAACGAAGACCTGACCGAAGCCATAGCTATGGCGCACGACCTGGGGCATACCCCCTTCGGACACGCGGGGGAGCGTGCGCTCAATGCCATAAATCCTCACGGCTTCAAGCATTACGAGCAGGGCGTGAGGGTGGTGCGCTTTATCGAGAACGGCGGCAAGGGGCTGAACCTTACCTACGAGGTGCGGGACGGCATTCTGAAGCACACCAACATGGTCGCCGAGACCAAAGAGGGCAACGTGGTGAGGTATGCGGACGTGATAGCTTACCTTAATCACGACATCGACGATTCGATACGCGCGGGGATACTCACCGAGGAGCAGATACCGCGGGAGATAACGGACGTTCTGGGACACTCGAAGTCCGAGCGGATAACTACCCTTGTGACCGACCTTGTGGCGGGCGGCGCCGAAAGGCTCTCGCTTTCTCCCGAGGTGGACAAGCAGTACAGGGCGCTTCGGGAGTTCATGTTCGCGAGCGTTTACCGCAACCCTACCTGCAAGTCCGAGGAGGACAAGACCGAGACTATGCTGGGGGCGCTCTACGGGCATTATATGCAGGATATCTCCCGCCTTCCGCCGCTGTATCGGGAGCTTTCGGAGCGCTTCGGCAAGGAGACCGCAGTCTGCGACTACATCGCGGGCATGAGCGACAAGTACGCCGCCGACCTCTTCGCCGAGATATACATACCTGCGGCATGGAGCCGAAGGTGAATTCGGAATGCGGAATTCCTAATTTAGAAAAGAGTGGTGATAAGATGGCTTTTCCGCCCGAGTTTATGGAGCGGCTAAAAGCTGCGAACCCCATAGCGGACGTGGTGGGGGAGTATGTGCAGCTCAAAAGGACGGGGCGCGACTATATCTGTCTTTGCCCGTTCCACAACGAGAAAACGCCCTCCTGCCACATTCATCCCGACAGGGAGTATTTCTACTGCTTCGGCTGTCACGCGGGGGGAGATGTGATAAGCTTCCTCATGAGGTATCACAATCTTGATTACATGGAAACGGTCAAAATGCTCGCGGAACGGGCGAATATAGAACTGCCCGACGAGAGCAATAACTTTACATATCAGAGCGGCAAGCAGCACAGGACTACACTTGCCGACAAAAAGCGGGTATTTGAGATGAACCGCGAGGCTGCGAGGTTCTACTACAGACAGCTTTTCACCCCCGAGGGCAAGGGCTGTCTGAACTATCTTATAAATGTGCGCGGGCTTCACTCGGAGACAATAAAGCGCTACGGCATGGGCTTTGCGCCCAACAGCTGGACTGCACTCAAAGACCATATGCTGGGGCTGGGCTTCACGGAGCAGGAACTTTTGTACTCGCACCTTATATCGAGCTCGCAGAAGAATACCAAACATACTTTTGACTTCTTCGTGAACCGCGCGGTGTTCCCGTTCATCGACCTGCGGGGGAATATCCTGGGATTCAGCGGCAGGACGCTGGGAGACGACAAACGCAAGTATATCAACCCCATAGACAGCGCATTCTATGACAAGAACAAGTACCTTTTCTCGCTGAACATCGCCAAAAATGCGGCGGTGAAGTCGGGGAGGTTCATTCTCTGCGAGGGAAATCTTGACGTTATAACGCTTGTGCAGGCGGGCTTTGAGGAAGCCGTCGCGAGCTGCGGGACGGCGCTCACCGAGGGGCAATTGAAGCTCATGAACCCCTACGCCAAGGAAATTTTCATCTGCTACGATTCGGACGAGGCGGGCGTTAAGGCTACCCACAAGGCTATAGAGCTTATCCGAAAATGCGGCTTCAAGGCGAGCGTAATAACCATGAAGGGCGCCAAAGATCCCGATGAGTACATCAAGCGCTTCGGGGCGGCGGCTTTCGGGGTGCTTATAGACAAGGCTGAAACGGCTCTTGATTTTCAGCTCCGCACCGAGCGGGAAAAGCTCGACATGGATACTCAGCGGGGACGCTTTGAATACAAGGACGCCGCCGTTCCGATACTTGCGGCGATAGAGAAACAGTCGGAGTACGAATACTACGTGGGCGAGACCGCAAGGGAAGTCGGGGTCTCGGCGACGGCTATAGACGAGGAGGTCAAGGCGCTCAAAAGCGGCAGACGCCGCTCTGAGAAGCGCCGCGAGGAAAAGGCGGTCACGGATTTCTCATACTACCGCGAGCAGCACGGCGCACAGGCGGCGCTGCACAAGGGGGAGTTCAACGCCGAGGAAATGCTCATCACCTACCTCTATTATAACCCCGACAAGCAGGCTTATCTGTCGGAAAGACTGCCGCCCGAAAAATTCGTCACGGATTTCAACAGGCGGGTGTATTCATTCCTGCTCGAACGGCTGGCGGAGGGGCTCGATCACTCGATAGGCTCCATGCCCGAGGTGTTCTCGGTGGAGGAGATAGGCAGGATAACCGCCCTGCTGGAAAAACGGCTGGGCGAGGGCATTACCGACGAGACCGCGGACGAGTGTATAGAGAGCCTGCTGAAATACAAGCCCCGACAGGATTTCGGAAGTATGAGCGATGACGAGTTCCGCGCCCTATTCGGCGGCGGTAACGGTTGAACGGCTAAGGAGTGTTGTGATGGACGGTAAAACTGCGGTGGAACAGCTTCTCGCGCTCGGCAGAGAAAAAGGATCGCTTTCCGAAAGCGATATCTCCGCCGTGCTCGAAAAGGCGGAGATCGGCGAGGAGGAGATAGAGAGCTTCTATGACAGCTGCGCCGCTATGAAAATAGAGATCACCGAAAGCGAGGACAGGACTGCGGAAGCCGAGCCCGTCCCTCTGCCCGAGGACGACGGGACTGCGGGCGGCGAGGTCTTGTATGACAGCGTAAAGACCTACCTTAAAGAGATAGGCAAGTACCCGCTCCTGACCCGAGAGGAGGAGCTGGCACTGGGGGAGATAATGACAGGCGGCGAACCACGCGAAGCCGAAAACGCCCGCAACAAGCTCATTGAATCGAACCTGCGGCTGGTGGTGTCGGTGGCGAAGAAGTATTCGGGCAGGGGACTGGGCTTCCTTGACCTTGTTCAGGAAGGCAACACGGGGCTGATAAAAGCCTCCGAGAGGTACGACCCCTCCAAGGGCTTCAAGTTCTCTACATATTCGACCTGGTGGATAAAGCAGGCTATGACCCGCGCCATTGCCGATAAGAGCAGGACTATCCGAGTGCCCGTACATATCTATGAGAGCATGAACCGCGTCAGGAGCGCCGAGAACAGGCTCCTGAGCGAGAACGGCACTCCGCCCACGGCTTCGGAACTGGCGGAGTTCCTCGGAATGAGGGTAGAGGAAGTGCGGGAGGTAAGGCGCATAATCGCGCAGGAGCCTTTCTCACTCGAAACGCCCATAGGCGATGAGGAGGAGAGCCGCCTCGGTGACTTTATCCCCGATACCGAGTCCGAGACTCCCGAGGAGGCTGCCGAGCAGACAGCGATCCGCGAACAGCTTGACAGGGTGCTCCTTACCCTTTCGGACAGGGAAGCTATGGTGGTAAGGCTCAGGTACGGGCTTTACGACGGTAAGATCTGGACTCTCGAACAGGTGGGAGAGCGCTTCGGCATCACCCGGGAGAGGGTGCGGCAGATCGAAGCCAAGGCGATAAGGCGGCTTCGGAGCGTGAACCGCTGGAAGAAAGTCGGAATGACCGTCGCCCAGTTCGAGGATCTCAAAAGCAGAGCCCCCGAGAAGCCTTCGCGAAAAAACAGCGGAGATAACAAATGATGTCCGAGAGCGGACGATAATATACAGGGAAGCGCAAGGCGCCGCTTCCGAACAGAGAGGTTGAATGAAATGGATAAGAAAAAGATAATGGAAAATCTGCTCGAACACGGCAAGGCGGGAGGGAAGCTCACCACAAAGGAGATAAATGACGCCCTCGAAAAGCTGGATTTCGATGTTGAGCAGATAGACCGCTTTTACGAGAGCTGTGAGGAGTTCCACATCGAGATAATAGACGACATCATGCCTGATGATGAGATGGTGTTCATCAATCCCGAGGACGAGATCGCTCCCGAGGATATTGACATCGGGCTCTCCACCGACGGTATCGCCATAGACGACCCCGTGAAGATATACCTCAAAGAGATAGGCAGGGTGCCGCTCCTTACCCCCGAGGAGGAGATACAGCTCGCCGAGAAGATGTCGGGCGGCAACGAGGAGGAAGCCAAGAAGGCGAGAAAGCGTCTTGCGGAAGCGAACCTCCGTCTTGTTGTTTCGATAGCTAAGAAGTACGTCGGACGCGGCATGAGCTTCCTCGACCTCATTCAGGAGGGGAACATGGGTCTTATCAAGGCAGTCGAGAAGTATGACTATACCAAGGGCTTCAAGTTCTCGACCTACGCTACATGGTGGATAAGACAGGCTATAACCCGCGCTATCGCGGATCAGGCAAGGACTATACGCATACCCGTCCACATGGTGGAAACTATCACCAAAGTCAAAAAGGCTTCGAGTCAGCTCCTGCATCAGAACGGTCACGACCCCTCCCCCGAGGAGATAGCGACTTACCTCGATATGCCCGTGGAGCGCGTGCGCGAGATAATGCGGATAGCGCAGGATCCCGTTTCGCTCGAAACGCCCATAGGCGAGGAAGAGGACAGCCACCTCGGGGACTTTATCCCCGACGAGGAAGCTCTTGCGCCGCAGGACGCGGCTTCGCAGGTGGCTCTCAAAGAGCAGATAAATCAGGTGCTCGCGACCCTCACCGAGAGGGAGGAGATGGTGCTTCGCCTGCGATTCGGGCTCATAGACGGACGCTCCCGCACCCTCGAGGAAGTGGGACAGCAGTTCAAAGTTACCCGTGAGCGTATCAGGCAGATAGAAGCCAAGGCGCTCCGCAAGCTGCGCCACCCCAACAGAAGCAACAAGGTCAAGGATTATCTTGACTGACCGAGGACGATGAACAGGCAGGATATATGTATATAACACTTGAAGCGGACTACGCGGTAAGGATAGTCTCGGCACTTGCGGTAGAGGGCGGAAGGCTCGACGCGGGAACGATCTCCGACCGCACCTGCGTTACGCTGAGGTTCGCGCTGAAGATTCTGAGAAAGCTCGTGTCCTCGGGACTTGTGATCTCCTACAAGGGGAGCAGGGGAGGATATCAGCTCGGGAAAGACCCCTCGGAGATAAATCTCCGAATGGTCATAGAAGCCATTGAGGGTACATACTATTTTTCAAGGTGTCTGTCGCCCGACTGCGATTGCAGCCGCGGCGCGGAGGAAATATGCTGCTATCGGAGGGCGTTCGGGGAGATCACCGATTCTGTGAGAAAGCAGCTCGACAGCTATAACTTCGCCGACCTTATCGCAAGCTCGGAGGAGTTCGGGAACGGTAAAGAAAAATAAAGATAACAGCCGTTTTCATTGAGGGAAAGGCAGATGGACAAAGAAAAATTCGATCTTAACAAGGACGCGCTCAACAAGATAGACGAGCAGTACGAGTACGCAGATGAGCGCATAGCAAACGATCCCTTCGCTTCGAGGGCGACCCCTCCCAAGCACCGCCCCGTCACGAACGGCGCGGCAGCGGGACAGTCAGAGCCGAAAAAGCCCGTAAAGCCGAAGAAGCCCGCAGCCCCGAAGAAGCAGGCGGCTGTAAAGCCCAAAAAGCCCGCTCCCGCGGCGGCGCCTCGGCAGGCAAGAGCCGCTGCGGCGTACCCGATGAACGGAGAGCCGCAGCGGGAGCGCACACGTCCCGAGCCTGCGGCGGCAGTCCCGCAGGGCGAGAGCAGACGCCACAAGCTCCTGCGGTATTACAGGCGGTTTGCGGTGGTAATGATAATCCTCGGTATCATCTATATCGGGCTGAATGTGGGATTTCTGTACTTCCGCGGACAGCTGTGGTTCAACGAGCCCAGGGCGAGGGACTATCCCGTGAGAGGGGCTGTGGTAAGCTCCGCACTGGGGGAGGTGGACTGGTCGGTGTTCCAGTACCAGCCGATCAAATTCGCCTACGTCCGCGCCACCAAGGGCACTAAATTCGTAGACGAGCAGTACAAAGCCAACAAGAACGGCATAGACGAGAGCAGGCTTTGGGCGGGCTACTATCACGAGTTCGATTTCTCGGAAACGGGCAAGAAGCAGGCGAAGCATTTCATCAAGACCGTGGGATTCCTTGACGGCGACCTCCGCCCCGCGGTGAAGCTGACGGCTTACGGCATTTACGGCATTCGCATGAAAAGCACTGACACCGTAAAGAAGGAGCTGGGGGATTTCCTGAAGGCGATAAAGAAGGAATACGGGCGCAGGGCGGTCATAATGTGCGACACAGACTGCTACGAGAAGTACATCAAGCCCTATTTTTCCGACCAGACCCTATGGATAATAGACCACTTCGACGAGCCCCCCGAGGACATGGACTGGGCGCTCTGGGAGTACAATCCCCGCGTGCGCTCCGAGGGCTATTCCAAGAAGGGCGAGTATTACGCCCTGACGGTCTATCGTTCGGGCAAGGATATGCGGAATTTCCGTAAGAACTTCGAGATAGGCTACGAAACTGACGAATGACCCCGGATCGAAAAAGAAAGGGCGGTGTGAGATGGCGGATTCAAACGTTACCAAAAGGGCATTGGCGGAGGGCTTGAAGGAGCTAATGGACAAAAAGCCCTTTGCGAAGATAAGCGTCGGCGATATCTGCGAGAGCTGCGGCATGAACCGCAAGAGCTTCTACTACCACTTCCGCGACAAGTACGACCTTGTGAACTGGATATTCTACACCGAGTTCGTTCACAGTCTCAGCTACCGCCCCGAGGACAGCGGCTGGACGCACATGAATGCCGTCTGCCGCTATTTCGACGACAACAGGCGCTTCTACAGCAAGGCACTGCGGATAGAGGGTCAGAACAGCTTCCGCGACTACTTCCGCGACATTCTCGAAGCCATACTGCTCGAATACCTAAAGCAGTATTTCGGCAGCGAGAAGGATTCGACCTTCGCGGCGGAGTTTTTCACCGACGCGGTGATATGCGCACTGATACGCTGGCTGACCTCCAAGACCCCCGAGCCGCCCGAGGTATTCACCGAACATATCCACAGCTGCATGAAGGGCGTCAAACAAATTCGGAATTGAAAGAAAGCAGGGAAGCCATGAACGTTTTCGACCGCTACGCACCCTTTGTGCAGGACTTTATCTACCGCAATAACTGGGAGTCCCTCCGCGCCGTTCAGGCGGCGGCGGGGGAGGCTGTATTCTGCACGGATGAGAACCTGCTTCTCTCAGCTTCCACCGCTTCGGGCAAGACCGAGGCGGCTTTTTTCCCGATACTCACGCTGTTCTCGGAGGATATGCCGAGGTCGGTGGGAGCGCTGTACATAGGTCCCCTCAAAGCCCTTATAAACGACCAGTTCTCGCGTTTGAATGACCTCTGTGCAGAAGCGCATATACCCGTATGGCACTGGCACGGCGATGTTGCGCAGTCACATAAGAACAGGCTGATGAAGAATCCCTCGGGGATATTGCAGATAACGCCCGAATCCCTCGAAGCCATGCTCCTGCGCCGCCACAACGCGATACCCAAGCTCTTCGGAGACCTGCGCTTCATTGTCATCGACGAGGTGCATTCCCTCATGCGGGGCGACAGGGGAGGGCAGACCCTCTGCCTTATCGAGCGGCTCTCGAAGCTCGCGGGAGTGAATCCCCGCAGGATAGGTCTTTCCGCTACTATAGGCGACCTCGAAGCGGCTGGAGAGTTCCTCTCGGCAGGGTCGGGGAGAGGTACTGCTATCCCGCGTATCGAAACGAGGGGTCAGCGCTGGCGGCTCTCTATGGAGCATTTCTACGTCAGCGACTATCAGGCTTCCGACGGCAGTTCGGATAACGAGAGCGAAGCCCTGCCCGTCCTTGACGAAGCCACCGACACCGCGCCGCAGTTCGCCGATAAGGGCATAGGCTATATCTTCGAGCATACCCGCGGGAAAAAGTGCCTTGTGTTCGTAAACTCCCGCGAGGAGTGCGAAGCCGTAACCACTACCCTGCGCTCCTACTGCGAGGCAAAGCACGAGCCTGACAGGTTCCTGATACATCACGGAAATCTCTCCTCATCGTACCGCGAGACCGCCGAAGCCGCTATGAAGGACGAGGCTGTGTCCATGACCACCGTGACGACTGCCACCCTTGAACTGGGTATAGACATCGGACGGCTGGAGAGGGCTTTTCAGATAGACGCGCCGTTCACCGTATCGTCATTCCTGCAAAGAATGGGTCGGACAGGCAGGCGTGACCTGCCGCCCGAGATGTGGTTCGTCATGCGCGAGGACGCACCCGAACCCCGCGCCCTCATGCCCACCACCGTCCCGTGGAAGCTGCTGCAAGGCATAGCGCTGGTGCAGGTCTACCTTGAGGAACGCTGGGTCGAGCCCCCAAAGACCGACAGACTGCCGTTCTCGCTGCTCTATCATCAGACCATGAGCACCCTCGCTTCCTGCGGGGAGCTTACACCCGCACAGCTTGCACAGCGGGTGCTGACGCTTAAATACTTCCACCGCATATCTCAGGAGGACTACCGCGTTCTGCTCCGTCACCTGCTGGAAACAGAGCATATACAGCGCACCGACGAGGGCGGGCTTATAGTCGGGCTTGCGGGGGAGCGGGTGATAAATTCCTACAAGTTCTATGCGGTCTTTCAGGAGAACGAGGAGTACACCGTGCGCTGCGGCTCGCAGGAGCTGGGGACGGTCGTAAGCCCTCCGCCCGTTGGGGAAAAGGTCGCGATAGCGGGTCATGTGTGGGTCATCGAGGAGATAGACCACAAGCGGCGGCTGGTCTACTGCGAGCTTGTCAAGGGCAAAGTGCCTGCCTATTTCGGCGAGTGCGCGGGGGACATCAACACGAAGATACTCCTGCGAATGAGGGAAGTCCTGCGGGAGGACAAGAGCTACCCCTATCTGATGAAAAACGCCGTCAGCCGACTGTCTCAGGCGCGTGAGACCGCCGTGAATTCGGGGCTTACCGAGAGGGCACTCATCTGTCTGGGCGGGGATATGTGGGCGCTGTTTCCATGGCTGGGAACGTATGCGTTCTTGGCGCTCGAACGCTTCTTAAAGCTCAGATGTGCGGCGCTGCTCGGGCTCAAAGGAATGGACAGCTGCCGACCGTATTTCATTCAGTTCACGATGAAAGCGGACAGCGGAGAGTTTTTCCGTGTGCTCAAAGATGAAGCCGCAAAGCCCCTCGACCCTATGGAACTTGTATACCCGAATGAAGTTCCCGTGTTCGAGAAGTATGACGAATACCTCCCTGCGGAGCTTGTCCGCAAGGGCTTCGCCTACGGAATACTCGGTACGGAGGAAATGCTTTCATGGTGCCGAAACGTCTGACAGAACAAGACCGCATACCCGAGGGTACGCGGTCTTTTCGATATTACAGTATTTGTTAGTTCTTATATAAGATCAATAATATGAAGGAGGTGCAGGCCACAGACGGACGCGGGGACCGTTGGTGCCTTTGCCGTAGGAATCGCCTGCCCAGACTTCTACAGCGCCCTTTTCCTTGCCGTCAGGACCCGCATTGTAGCCTATGAGCCATTTATCGGTATAGCTGTAGGTCTTGGAGGAGTTTCTCTCATTTCCGACCTTGTTGGAGTTGGAGTAGTTGGTGCTCTTGGACTGTCTGTCGTGATTGCAATCCTCTATCGGGTGCTTGTAGCCTGTGCTTCTCATCGGTATAAAGCTCATGGTCTCGGCATTACCGCCGACAATATCGGATATCCTTGCGTTGAGCTTTTCCGTGACAGCTTTATTGGCGTTCTTGTAGGAGGTAAATTCCCAGCCCGCACCAAACTTCTTGTTTTTATCCTTATTCTCGGTGGGATCGCTGCCGTAGCAATTCTTTGAGCCGTCGGCTCTTGCGATATTGGCATAGTAGTAGCTCTGGCCGTCGATCGTGACATAGAACTTCATCGTATCTGCGGCGTAGAAGCTGTCATAAAAATCGGGATTCTCAGCCATAGCCGCGACAACGCTGCTGCCGATCATTCTTGCCGTGACCTTATCGGCGGCACGGTTCGCCTTCTTGACGTAATTGAGCACAGAGGGAACTATCAGTGCGGCAAGCACCCCGATGATAGTTATAACTATGACCATTTCGATAAGCGTAAAGCCTTTTTGAGTATACGAAAATTTCGACCTTTTCATAACCGATCCCTTCTTTCATCACCAGTTCCATAATCATAATTCTATAATTACGTTTCATAACCTATCGGAGCGCCCCGTGCGCCCTTTTCATATACGTTAAATCTTAATTTAATTATACAGCAAATGGACATAAATGTCAATATGCGTGCGAAATAATCAACATTTTTAACATAACTTTGTGACCTTTTACAAATATCCTGCTCGGTAATGTAAGTGTCGCACAAATATTTCAATAATTTAACAATTTACGAAAATGTATTAAGAAATTTTTCGCTTCATCATAATATCGGGTCAAAACAAGAAACGACCGCAATATATGGTACTTGTAGCGAAAAGCGTTCTTCGTTTTCGTCGAAGAAAAGCCGTCCCCGTAAGCTCGGGAACGGCTTTTCTCTTTGGAGGAAATCTATATATCAGCAAATGCTGTTGATATATAGTATGAACGGATTTTCCGAAATGTTACCCTCGGAACATAAAAAAAATTCGGGAATATAATGGAAAAAGAACGGCTCGTGTCAGAACGGGTCTATGAAAGGAGGTGAACATTTGAACGGCATAGTGAATTTTGACAACTCCGCGGGAACTTTTCCGAAGCCTAAGAACGTGCTCCTCGCCGCTGAGAGCGCCCTTACCCGCTACGGCGGAAACCCGGGGAGGGGAGGGCACAGGCTCTCGGTCGAAGCGGCGGAGATGGTCTTTTCGGTGCGTCAGAGTGCAGCGGAGTTTTTCGGCGCCGAGCCCGAAAATACGGTATTCACCCCGAACTGCACCTATGCACTGAACATGGCAATAAAGGGCATGATGCAGTTCGGCGGGCATATCATCATCTCCGACCATGAGCACAACGCGGTGCTGCGGCCCGTATGGGCGCTTGCGAAAACGCGGGGAGTGACTTTTTCGGTGGCGCGGCTTGCCGACAGTGCTGAGGAGACTCTCGAAAACATCAGGCGACTGATACGCCCCGACACTAAATGCGTCTGCGTGACCTGCGCTTCAAATGTGACAGGGCGTATCTCTCCCTATCGGGAGATAGCGGAGCTTTGCCGAAGCTACGGGCTCTGCTTCATCAGCGATGCGGCACAGGCGGCGGGGATAACAGAGCTCACCCTCGATGACGGCTTTGACTTCCTTTGCACTGCGGGTCAGAAGGGGCTCTACGGTCCCACGGGGACGGGGCTTTTAGTTTCGGCGGGACGCTTCGAGTTGACGACTATTATCGAGGGCGGGACGGGCACAGCCTCCGCCGACCCCGAGCAGCCCCGTGATTATCCCGAGCGCTTCGAGAGCGGCACCGTCAATACGATGGGAATACTTGGTCTCGGGGCAGGGATAGAATTTGTAAAAGCGAAAACTCCCGCGAAAATTTTCGTTCACGAAAAGCGGCTTTGCGATAAGCTGGAAGCAGCGCTTCACCGCATGGAAGGCGTTAAGGTCTACACCGCCCCGAAGCGTGTGCCGATAGTCAGCTTCTGCATCGAAGGCTTTGATTCGCAGGTGGTCTCTGCGCGGCTCTCCGACAAGGGCTTTGCTCTGCGGGGAGGACTGCATTGTGCGCCCCTTGCCCATAAAGCCATAGGAACGATAGAGGGCGGCACGGTGAGGTTCTCGCCGAGCGTATTCTCCACGGAGCGTCAGACCGAAGCGCTGATCTCAGCCATAGAACGAACAGCCCGCGAACTAAGGGCATGAACCACCGCCGCACGGGAGGGAAGTCCTCGTGCGGCGGTTTGTATCCGAAAACACTCGGTCATGCAGAGGGAAAAACTTAGCTATGAATAGATAGAAGAGCCGACAGTTTTGCGCTGTCGGCTCAAAGCATATATGTTTTTTGGGGTCTTATTATTTCATTATCGCGCCGACGGAGTTTGATCTCCTGACCACGTTTTCGGCTTCGTTCTGCCCCTTGTATTGAAGGTCTTTTCGGACAGCTTGGACCTGCCGACCTTCAATCTCTTGCGCAGTCTCTCGACATTCTTTATGCGCTGCTGCGATATCGCCCTTACCTTGATGCAGTCGCCGGGATATGCCCAGCCGTCATCGAGTTGTACGCACTTCTTGACGATCTTGATGCTCTCGTCGGTCAGGTTCTGACGCTCTACAGTAAACGAACCTGCGAGCGTAAGCTCATAGTTATTGTTGTCGGTTTTCAGGCTGCCGACTGTAAATTCATATGTGCCTGCGTTGCCCTTGTAATCCTTCAGACCATATTTGCCTGTGATGTTTACGGTCTCGCCCTCGATGACAGCGGTCTTATCGTATGTATAGTCCGTGAAGTCGGGGTCGGGGTCTCCGTAGGTCTTCTTTACCGTATTCGGGGTAACGGTGATCTGCTTCTTGTTGATCTTGAAGGTCTTGTATACCTTCGCGAAGGAATAGCCCCTTGCGGTGGTTGCAGCCTCGACGATGTAGGAGCCTGCGTCCTTGGGAGCTCCTTCAAGAGCTGTCAGGGTCTTGACATACGCTTCGTTGACGGTGCTCTTGCCATCGTACTCATAGTAGGTGTACTCGGTCTTGGCGCCGGGTATGTCAGTCTTCGTATTATCTTGTGTCTTGCAGATATGAGACTCGGGCTCGATCGGAGTGCCGTCATAGGTCTTGTCGGTCACCGTAAGAGATGTGGAGTACTCCTCGATAGGCTTGATCTGCCATTCAAAGGTCACGAGACCCTTGTAGTTGTTCTTTCCGTTGAACTCGAGGGTATAGGTGCCCGGGAGGACAGCCATTTCCGTACCGCCCTCATCAAAGTCATTATCGGTGAGCTTTTTCTTGCTTGATCCTGTAAAATTACCGTCACCAATGACGTAACCGGGAGCTTTTTTCACGGTGCCGTCAAAGGTATAGTTCGCTTCATCGAGCGTGAACATTTCCTTGGTCAGCTCTTTGGGCTCTACCTTGAATACGGCAGTGCCGCCGAGAACAACAGTGTAGTTGTCAAACACCGCATCGGTGATCTCGTAATCGTAGCTTCCTGCATCGTTTACAAAGTATTCATAATCAAAGCCCGCGATGGTAATGGCTTTGGAGAAGTCGAGCTCATTATCGGTGGGGATAAAGCCCGTGAGGATATCCCATTCGCCGTCCTTGTCCGTGTCGTAAGCCTTTTCGGTGGTGTACCTGATCTTGGGGGCTTCCTCGGTGCCGTAGATAATGGACTGCTTGTCAGAGGGGGTCACGGTAACATTACGCTTCTTGATCGTAACGTCGAGTTCCTTGGTGATATCGGCGTAGTTCTGGAAGGTCAGCTTAACTGTTGCCTTGCGTTCGCCTGCGTTCTTTATATCGGTGCCGCTCACGGAAACGGTGGTCTTGGCGTCGTCCATGAGAGCCGCGTCCTTGCCCGTGAACGTGAAATCGTCCTTGGTGAGTTTCGCGCCGTCGTAAACTATGTTATCCTTAGGAGCGATGGTGATATCAGCCTTCGCCTTGGCAATGCTCCACTTTAGGGTCACCTTATCGGTGTAGTTGCCGTTCGCCGCAGCCGTCAGTTCTGCGGTGTAGCTGCCCGCGTTGGTCTGAGCCTTTATGCTGTCGGTGTAGTCGCCCTTGCCTTCGGCGTCAGCGGCAGTCAGTACCAGCGTTTCCTTGCCGCCGTTCGCTACCTTGATGACGGGAGCCTGCTCCTTGCCCGTGAATGTAAAGGTATCCTTCTCCTCAAAGTCAAAACCGCCTAACGGCTTTTCTGTGCCAACGTACTTGTTTTCGCCGTCGGTCGAGACATAATACTTCTCGGGAACAGTGATAGCTCCGCTATCATCGACTTTCAGGGGAACGCTGTCGCCGTTGATCTCGAGGGTGTAGATGTTACTCGTCATCGGGCGGGCTTCGTAGGTGAACGTTCTCTTGATGTAGAAGTAGTCAGCATTCTCCTTGTCGGGGAGCGTGACCGCAACTCTCGCGTTGATAACGTAAGTCTTGCCGATCGTGAGGTCGTCTTCGCTCAGGGAGGCAGTGCTTCCTTCCGCGGAGAAGTAGAAGTCGGTGACTTTGGCAGTTGCGCCCATTTGTTCGGTAGTCACGATGTCCGCCGCGGTCGGGCAGGAGCCGTAATAATAGGTCTTGGAGACATTATCCGAGAACTTGGCAACGTCAGCGGTCATGTTGGCTTCGCCGCTGCATTCTACGTAAACGCCGTCGCCGTTTTTGTTGCTGTGCGCTGCAACGGCGTGCTCGTGGTAGAGCTCGTAGGTGTCAGCGGGTATCTGAGGGATAGTTACCTCGTACTGATAAGCGTATGATGTGTTGTCAAATATCTTGTTTTTTCCCGTTAACTCGGCTATATCGGTCTCACTGTCGGCGTTCGCTACGGTGCTGTTGGTGTAGAGGGTGTAGGTCTTGCCTGCTTGCAGACTGTAAACGGGCAGCTTGTTCGTTTCGTCGGTGTCAGTCTTGGGAGTTACTTCCTTGCCGTCCGCGTCGGCGATCTTCGCGTCCACGAGGTCTTTGAGGGTAACGGAAACGATCTTCGCCTCGATCTTCGCGGTGCCTATATTGGTCGCCGGAACGTCGTTGTAGTTATCGCCGCCGTCGATCTTGTAGTAAACGGTGTATTCGCCGAGGTCTTTCTTCTGGGGAATGGTCGTTGTCCAAATCGCATTTTCACTTGGAACCAAACTATTTGTATTGACAGCATTATAGATGATCACTTTATCTTGAATATCAACAATTCTTAAAGCATCATAATCACTGGTTAACACGCCCGATCCGCCAGCAATATAAACGCGGCCATTCGCATAATAAATCTTGCCTTCACGCGGATAATCATAGTTAGAAGCAGTCTTATAAGTATAGCCATCGGGGAATGTAAAGCCTTCTGTGGTAGTCGGCTTAAATACAGTACCGATCACTAGATCATCTACTGTAAGCGCACGCTCGTCAGTATCAATAACTATGTCACCTACCGCATACTTCATCGTCCCCTTATCCGCGGTGATCTCGCCTGCGGTGATAAGGTCCTGATCTTCGCCCGTGTAGTACAGCTCGTCCTTAATGGTGGGGGCGGTGTAGTCGGTTCCGGCTTTGAGTTCACCCTTGGCGATGGTAGCCTTAACGCTGCCTACCGCGCTTTCGAGACTGTCCTTTACAGCCTTGTAGAATACGAGGTAGTTGCCAACGTCGGTGGCGGTGGGTTCAGTGGCAGACCATGTCAGATCAAGAGTGTCCGCGAGAGAATCGGTGTTGACACCCTTGACGTAGATCACTTTTCCATCGGTATCCACTGAGGTGACTATGAGAGCGTTTGCACCATCTGTTAAAGCATATGTCCTTGAGCTATCGCCAATTTTTACCCCCTCGCCCTCGAAGCGCAGAACATCTATGCCTCGCGCATCACCACTTGTGGATTTATAAAGCGTGTTATTATAATTGACCTTATAGCCGGCAGGTAACATGACACCATAATCATCAACAGCGGTATAAATATTTCCGTCCTTGACATCGGCTTCGGTAAGCTCTAACCTACTGTCCTCTGTGTTCTTAAAGATACCGCCGTTATACACCGCATACTGCATTGTCGCGCCGTCGGAAGCTGTGCCCGGGGTATCAAGGAGCTCCTGCGCCTTCGGTGCGCCGTTTTCGACCGTGTATTTCAGCCCCGTTGCGGGGGTGGGGGCGGTGGTGACGGAGAGGGTGTCGATGTAGGTAGGAGCCAATTTGAAAACAGTACACGTATCTATTGAGACATCTTTAACAACGCAAGCATTTGAAGTTACTCCATCGAACGATATTTCTTTCTCTGTAACTCCCTCCATTGAAGTATACAAACCATCGGATTTGACCTCGATCGCAGTATTATATACATTATCAAACATACCGTCGGCGAAGAAACGATAGTAATAATGATCAGTCGGGTCTTTCGCCCCCGGCGCAAGAACGTCGCCGATGTGGAGGGCGGTCGTGTCAAAATCGCTGCTGTAGATCACGTTGGGGGTGAAGGTGTAATTATCATTCTCGACGGAATAGCTGACATAGACAGTCCCCGCGAAATTATCGGGAAGATTGGAAATACTGCCAAGTTTCTCATTGGTATCCGCATTATAAAGATCTATTGATTTGCCATCACTGCTGAGCTTAAACTTATACGTACTACTGTTGTGCGTGAATGCATACTCACCGTTCGCGTCGAACTTGATGACCGTGCCGCCGGTGAGGGTGGGAGCCGGCGCAGTCGCATCGACATATGTTAAGGAGAAACAACTATCAAGGTCATTTGCTTCTACCACCTCATAATATCCACCGGGCACCGAAAAAGTAACATTAGGAGACACACTAACGGCAGAATCACCATGGTGAACATATAAGTCTTTTCCACTGTCATTGTTAATAGTAACTGTTCCGTTTCTGGCATCGATTATATCATCCACTCGCAGACTGGTTACATCTATTGTGCCTGAAGTATACGTCGCCGCGCTCGCGACAATACTGCCGAAAAGCCCCCCTGCGTCAACGTTTGCGGGCAGACCTACCGCCTAGCTCGCTACGATCGAAAGCGCCATCAGTCCCGAGACTATGCGCTTCATGTTACGGCTGTTTTCCTTTGCCATAAAAAGTTCCTCCTTCTTGATATCTTTTTCGCCCGCGGAACACGCCGTCCGCGGCACGTTGTATGCGGCTTCCCTCAATTAACATTGTGTTCATATTTTTGCGGGTGCCTATCAACATATTCTATTATAACATATATTTTTCCGAAATTTCAAGTTTTTGAAACATCTTTTTTAAACTTTGTCCAAATTGCAGAGTATCGGGGTTTGGCTTTGTGCAAAACGTATATTTAATTAAATATATTACCAACTTTTCTGTGCCATTTGTTCGGGACGTCACCTCCGATATTACAGCGATCCCAAAAACAGCGGTATAAAACAGACTTCCTCGGAAACTACCGCACGCCGCCTGCCGAGATATTTTGACATACGTTAGTTTCCGATAAAGTCTGTTATTTCTCCGAAGGACGTTTTATTTCCGCTGTGCCCGTATCCATGCGGGCGGCAGACACGGAAATCAATAATTACAAAAGGTTTACAAATCACACCAAATATGATAAAATAGAGCTATGAAGAAAAACATAATCACCGAATATTTTGAAATG
>CACZJT010000001.1 GCA_902781565.1 uncultured Ruminococcus sp. | reverse complement strand
AAGCACAGCTTGTACAGCGCACTGCAAGGGAGTTTGACGCAGCAATGTGGAATTTTATCCGAAAGATTTGTGCTGATATTTTCTTGGATTGCTATAATTATTCGGTTATTATCTTGTCTTTATAGCATACCGCCCTCCTGCCGTAGGGCAGCACCGTTTTCGGATATGCGTGACCGAAGTTAATGTTGTACAGTATCGGCAGGTCCGGCTCATCTATTACCCGCACAAGTACGCTCTTGTACTCCTCGTAAAAGACCTCGTCCTGCGGCTTGCCGACGATGATTCCGTTTATCACACCGAAGATACCTCTGTCTTTCAGCACATTAAGCGCCTTTTCGTAGGCTTCGGGCGTCATTTTCTCCTCGGAGGTCTCGATGAAAAGCACCTTTCCGCGCCATTCGTCAAGGTCGGGAAAAATGCGGTAACGTTCCGCGATCTCCCTTTCGTCCGCATAGCGCTCGCCCGTGAGAAGATCGGTCATACTCTCTATACAGCCGCCCAGAAGCTCCCCCGAAAAGCCTTCTTTTCCCTGCAAAAGCTCAAAACCGTGAGTTTCCTCATGGGCAATGCGCGGGGCACCCGTCTGTGCAGGCGAGAAGTCCTTACGCTCCTCATACCAGATCGGGGCAGGTCTTATCTCCCTAAGCTCCCTGCCATCGAACAGCCCCTCGACGGCTGCTTTCGTGTAAGGAAGCATCTCATCGGCAAGTTCATCGAAATTCCCGATGAATGAGGGCGCGTAAAACGTCCCCAGCCCCAGCTTATAGAACATAAGATGATTCACCGTCGTGTCGGAATAGCCTATGAATATCTTCGGGTGCTCGCGGACGTTCCTCCCGAACTCCTCGTCGTCCATAAGATACGGCAGAAGTCTGTAGGTATCATCGCCGCCTATCGCCGAGATGATGATGTCTATTGAATCATCGGCGAACGCGGCTTTGAGGTCGTCGGCACGGGCTTCGGGGTGGTCGTGAAGGTACCCACTGCCCCGCATTACATTCGGCATGAATACGGTGTCAAGCCCAAGCTGTCTTAATCGTTCGCAGCCGCGTTTCCTGTTGCTCTCAAATGCTTCATCGCCCAGCCACCCCATTGAGAGCGACACGACAGCCGCCCTGCTGCCTCGCTTCAGCTTAGGCGGAAATATCAGCTTTTTCATATGATCCACTCCATTCAGTTCTTTTCGTTCATCTTGGCGAGGAATGCCCTTGTGCGCTCGTTCTTCGGAGCATCTATGACCTCCTCGGGCTTGCCCTCCTCGGCGATAACGCCGTCGGACATGAAAATAACGCGGTCGGAGATGTTCCTCGCAAAGCCTATCTCGTGGGTGACTATCACCATTGTCATCTTTTCGGCTGCAAGCGATCTTAACAGCTTCAATATCTCGCCCGTCAGCTCGGGGTCGAGGGCGCTGGTCGGCTCGTCGAAGTAGAGCATTTTCGGCTTCATGGCAAGGGCGCGGGCTATCGCCACACGCTGCTGCTGACCGCCGGAAAGCTCGTGAGGATAGCTTCCCGCCTTGTCAGCAAGGCCTATCTTCGCAAGAAGCTCCCGCGCTTCCGCTTCGATCTCCGATCTGTTCCTGCCGAGCACCTGTATGGCGCGTCGATTATGTTTTGCAGCACCGAAAAATGCGGGAACAGGTTGAAATTCTGAAACACGAGCCCGAAGTAGCTCTTTATACGCTTTAGTTCGGGTTTGGGAGCGAAGACAGTCCTTCCGTTTTCGGTGTACATCGCCCTTTCGCCGCAGTAGTACATCTCGCCTCCATCGGCTTTTTCGAGCATCGTCAGGCAGCGGAGCAGCGTAGATTTTCCCGACCCCGAGGGACCGAGTATCGAGATTACCTCGCTCTCGCCGACTCTCATGCTGATATCCTTTAAGACTTCGTTATCGCCGAAGCTCTTTTTTATTCCCGTGACCTTCAAAAGCTCGGTGGTATTATACTGTGCCATTTATGCTCCCTCCTTTATCTGAAATACGACAGCTTCTTTTCGAGCCTGTTCATGACAAATGCTACGATGAAGTTCAGCACGTAATAGAACAAGCCCGCGATGAACAGCGGAAGTATGGTGGTTTTCGCCGCTGCCACCTGCTTTGCGATCGTGAACATCTCGGTGTAAGCTACCGCAAAAGCGAGGGAGGTGTCCTTGACAAGGGTTATGACCTCGTTCGTTACGGCGGGGAGTATGTTCTTGACGGTCTGAGGGAAACCTATCCTGAAAAATGCCTGCACGCGGGAGTAGCCGAGTATCTCGGCGGCTTCGTACTGCCCGCGGGGAACTGCCTGTATACCTCCGCGCCATATCTCCGCAAAGTACGCTGCGTAATTGAGAGAGAAGCCGATTA
Organism: uncultured Ruminococcus sp.; assembly: GCA_902781565.1. Lineage (GTDB taxonomy): Bacteria > Bacillota > Clostridia > Oscillospirales > Ruminococcaceae > YE71. Next base: position 56,576 of record CACZJT010000001.1, on the reverse strand, counting down.
TCACTGCGATGAAGCGGTAGCTCGCGGAGGTCTGGATACCGAACACAAAGTATGGTCCGAAGAATACCACAAGAAGCTGTAACATGAGCGGAGTTCCGCGCATGATGGAGATATAGATAGTTAAGGGTATATTCAGCAGCTTGTGCTTTGAGATACGTCCGAATGAGATCAGAAGTCCCAGCGGGAGCGCGATAACGAGGGTCAGGATAAAGATCGAGAGCGAAGCGAGAAGTCCCTTCGCAAGCTCACCCGAAATCTCACCCAGGAGGCTACCGAAGCTCTGCTTTTCGATGTCGCTATTGACCGAATCTATATAAGCGCTGTCAGCCGAAAGGCAAACACTCGAACCCAGCTCCCACTTGTCGGCGATACGCATAAACGTACCGTCGTCGAGCATTTGCAGGAGCGTGGTCTGCACCCGATCTCTAAGCTCCGTATTGCCCAGCAGGAAGCCAATGCCGTACTCCTCGGAGGATACCACCTCATCGAGCATAACAAAGGCGTCCCCGCGGGAGCTAACCTGATAGTTCGCTATTCCGTAGTCAAGGCATACCGCGTCCACCGCTCCCGATTCGAGGTTCATGAAAGCGCTGTTGTAGTCGCCCACCTGCTGTAGCTCTGAGAAGCTCTCGGCGAGCTGTTTGTTCTCCTCCTCGGCTTCGGCACCCGTGAATGCTGCCAGCGCGGAGCTGTCAGCCTGCACAGCGACTATCTTTCCCGATAAGTCGGAAAGCCTGTCTATGCCTGCACCTTTCTTTACGACGACTACCTGTGAGTTATTGACATAAGGCGTGCTCCATGTATACGCGGATTCTCTGCCGTTCATCGTGAAGCCGTTCCATATGCAGTCGATAGCGCCGGTTTTCAGTTCCATGTCCTTTGAATCCCAGTCTATGGGCTGCTTAACAAGCTCCCAGCCATTCCTGTCGCAGACCTCCTGCGCCAGATCGAGGTCAAAACCGACGTATTCGCCGTTATCGTCCTTATAGCCGTAGGGCGGGAATTCTGCGTCGAAGCCTACGGTGAACGTCTTTCCCTTCTCTGCCGAGCAGGTAACAGCCCCCAACGCAAGGCAGGCGGCGGAAGCTGCCGCAACAACTGCCGAAACTATACGTTTCAGAAACGGCGGAGTCTTTTTTTCCGAACCAAACATATCTGTCCTCCGATCATATCATTGATGTACTGTAACGATATATAATAATACTATTTTACTATATTATCCTGTAAAAGTCAAGCATAATGAAATGAACAATTATGATAAGAATAAAAAAAGCATTGCTCTCCCGTACAGAGAAAACAATGCTTTTCATGCTTTACAGTTTATCCGTCACCTTTCGGAGCAGAACTTTACTTCCTTGCCCTCGAGTATCATATTTGTGGTGCGTACCGCACACATCTTGCCGCACATGGAGCAGGTGTGGCGCTCTGCGGGGGGAGTCTGCTCATAGAAGCGCTTTGCCTTCTCGCCGTCAACGGCTATGTCGAACATAGCGTCCCAGTCCAGTTTATGGCGGGCGGCAGCCATCTCGTTGTCCTTGTCCATAGCGTGAGGTACGCCCTTTGCGATATCTGCGGCATGGGCGGCGATCTTGCTTGCGATTATGCCTTCCTTAACGTCGTCCTCATCGGGCAGGCGCAGATGTTCAGCAGGGGTAACGTAGCAGAGGAAATCCGCACCGCTCGAAGCCGCGATAGCTCCGCCTATAGCAGAGGTGATGTGATCGTAGCCCGGGAAGATGTCGCTCACGAGAGGTCCCAGCACGTAGAAAGGAGCCCCGTGGCAAAGGGTCTTCTGTAGCTTCATGTTTGCTGCGATCTGATCCATAGGCATATGACCGGGACCCTCTACCATTACCTGAACGTCCTTCTTCCATGCGCGTTTTGTCAGATTTCCGAGCTCTATAAGCTCCGAGAGCTGTCCCGCGTCGCTTGCGTCCGCAAGGCAGCCGGGGCGGAGGGCGTCGCCGAGGGAAATGGTGACGTCATATTCGCGCAGTATCTCCAGCACATCGTCGTAGTATTCAAAGAAGGGGTTCTCGTTGCCTGTCATCATCATCCACGCGAAAAGCAGGGAGCCTCCGCGGGATGAAGTCAACGCCCTCCTCGGCGTGAGCTCTTACGACACGCAGGAAGTCCTCGGCGCTTATCTCCAGCAAGTCCTTGTCGAGGTAGCCTATGGCGTCATACATCGGGACTGTGCCTATCATCGCCGGGGACTTCTCGATAAGCGCTGTGCGGAACCTGTTGGTCTTACCGTAGTTGGAAAGGTCCATGATAGCCTCAGCGCCGAATCTCAGCGCCATATCCACCTTGCGCATCTCGAGATCGTAGTCCTTAGCGTCCCCCGAGATACCGAGGTTCACATTGATCTTGGTGCGAAGCCCCTTGCCTATGCCCTCGGCTGACAGGGACTTGTGATTGATATTCGCGGGAATGCAGACCTCGCCCGTCGCTACAAGAGCGCGTATTTCCTCGGGCTCGCGGTACTCATTTTCCGCGACTGTTTTCATCTCGGGGGTTATGATGCCCTTCTTCGCGGCTTCCATCTGTGTCTTGTACTCTCTCATCTGAAACTTCCTTTCGATACGATTTTACATAATAAAAGCAGGCTTTCCGTAGAAAACCTGCCGTTAAGATACTTGACTTGCTTCCTACACCGGTATTGACCGACAGGTTCAAAGGGTTAGCTTTCGCCTCTCAACCGCGCCGAAGCGCAGTACCCCCGCAATCGGGAGCGCCAATGCTCCCGCAAATTAAGTTTTATTGTCCGATCACTCGTCAACGATGATCGGTATCCCGAGATCGCCGTTATCGGCAGTCTGATCGGTGCTCTGTCCCTGATCTGTACCTGCATTCTGATCGGTGGTGTCGGGTATCACGGTGGCGATGTCTGTATCAGCCGCCGAGCTCGATTCGGTCTGATCTACGGGTGAAGGAGTGACATCTACCTTGCTCTCGTCAAGGATAATCGCGCCATTTTCATCGGTCTCGGGAGCAGATGAACTGTCCGTCGGAACATCTCCGATAAGATCGAAGGTGGGAAGATATCGCTCGGCTATCTTTATGCTGTCCTCGGTAGCGGCAGCAGCACTGTCGGACTTCATTACTATGCAAACATAGTAATTATCGCCTATCTTATAAATAGAAGCGAGGGCGTACTTGGCTTCATCGGTAAATCCTGTCTTGCCGCCTACGATCTCAACATCTGACTTTTCGTCCATATCACGGTCGATGTAGAAGCCGTTATACCTGCTAAAGAAAATGCTCGAAAGAGTGATACCGCTCTTGTTCTTGTTTGACTTCTTGGTGGTATAACTCTCAGCTCCCGCTATCTTCAGGAACTCATTGCTTATATCGGGGTTATTCACCGCATACTCTACTATCATAGCCATATCGAGGGCGGTGGTGTAGTGGTTGGCGTCATGCAGACCGCTTGCGTTCTCGAAATGAGTACCCGTGAGCCCAAGCTCTTCCACCTTATTGTTCATCATGTCAACGAATGCTTCCTCCGAGCCCGCGATGTAATTCGCGATACCGAGGGTAGCGTCGGCACCGCTTGGGAGCATAGCGCCGTAAAGGAGGTCTCTTACAGTGACCTTTTCGCCCGCAACAAAACCTGCAACGGAAGCATTCTCGTTTTCAAGGCGCTTCATGTCTTCCTTGGTGAACTTATAGGTATCGGACAGATCATCGCAGTTTTCAAGGGCGATTATCACGGTCAGTATCTTGGTGAGCGAAGCGGGATACATCTTCTTATTGAGATTCTTTCCCGTATACATCTTGTTGTTGGTGATATCGAGCAGGACGTTATAATTCGAGGTAACGCTCCTCAGATCCATTTTTAGAAAGTCGAAGTCCTTCTCGGGATAGGTCATGAGCGCCTGCGGAGCCTCGAGCTCTTCTATGACCGGTATCTCCTCTGACGAGGAGCTTTCGGCTACGGGGGTGTAGTTCGGCATATGGTCGTTCTCGGGGATAGAAGATCTGCCCGTTACGACCAGCACAGCTGTCCCTATCGCCAGCAGCATTATCATGATAAGTATTGCGCAAAGCGCGGCATTGCCCGTATAATTACGCAGAATACCCAAACGCTTTTTCATTTCTTCACTTTTCATTTATCTCTCTCCTTAACAAACGGCTCAAAGTCAAAGCCGAAATGCTTTATACATTGCGGAGCTTCAAAGCTCCCCGTCCTGTTCCTCCTCGCGGACATATTCGGGCTGTTCGGAGAACATCTCGCTGTCCTTCAAAGCCTCATAGCAAGCCTGCAAGATGTCGCGCCTCGTGACTATGCCGATGAACACATCTCTGTCATCGACCACGGGGACGAAATTCTGATTCATGGACAGCTTGAACAGGTCGCCTATCGTCGAATCCACATAAACAGGTTTGCACCTTACCCTCACGGGAAGGTCGCGGACGCAGTACTCTCCGAGCTCATTCAGCTCTCCGATATCGTTGGCAAGCATGAACCACATGAAATCTCCCTCCGCGAGGGTCTTCACATAATGTCCTTCATTGTTGATAACAGGTATCGCGGTAAAACCGTGGTGACGCATTTTCTCTATAGCCTGTCTGAGCGTCATATCCTCGTTCACATAAGCTGTGAGCGCCTTGGGTTTAAGTAACTGGAATATATTCATATCATCATCAGTGTATCAGATCATTTGGCGTATGTGTAGATCAGCTTCACGAAATCAAGACAGCCGATCTTTCCGAATTCGTCGGACTTTATCCCCTGCTCGTAAAGCTCCTCGTTTGCTATATCGTACTCCGAGCAAAGCTCACGGCAGAAAGTCAGCCTGTCCTCACCGGAAAGGGCATCAAAGTCGGTAAGACCCGCAGTAAGCTCCGACCCGTCGAAAGCGGCTCCGTCAAAGCTCTGCTCCAGCGATTCGATCTCGGAGGTCATGATAAGATCGTCCTCTCCTTCGACAGACCAGCATACGGTATATTTTTTCAGCTCGCCGTCCTTATCGAAATAGAGGTCGTATACGGTAATATATGTCTCGCCCATATAGGTATATTCCTCAACGGTCATATCATCGGTGTTCTCGGGGATACGGTTGGAGGTGACTTCCAGCCCGCCTTTGAAAAGTTCCGACACCGTAGGGGACATATCGCTCATATCAGCCTTGGCATATACGCCCAGCTTTTTTTCGACGAACAGATCACCGTTCTCGGTGTGGATATAGTAATTATCAGCCCCGAAGCCCTCGGCACGTTCCTCGGAATTGTGGATATACAGATGCTCCCCGTCCGAAGAGTATGTCACCTCAAAGACATCATCGGGAGCGTCGGAATAGGTCTTTTTTTCTTTAAGGGTATACTCTCCCGAGAGCCGTTCCGCTGTCCTCGTAAGCAGTTCACCGGGCTCGGTATCCGTTTCTGCGCTTGCGGAGGGTTCATCGGGAAGCTCGCCCTCCTCGATAAGAAGTTCTTCCTCTGCTTCTTCGGAAAGCTCAATGCCCGTCAGTTCTTCGGCAGAGTCGGCTCTATCCGAGGCGGCATTCCCGTTTGCGGCTATCTCTTTTCCGCAGCCCGAAGCGGCGGCAGAAATAATGACCGCGCATACCACAGCCGCAAGCCTTATCCGTCGGCGCATAGATGATCTTCCCTCTTTCCATTATCCGTGATCTATTTTATTATACAACAAATAGACCCGCCTGTCAAGTGTGCTGAAAAATTTCACTTCAACACCACAAAACCGCCCCAATGCTCAGTGTGCGCTGATGGCGGCGCGTTTGGCGGCTATGCGCTCGTCAACGCCCTCTATGGTGTCCTTGACTATGCTCGAAGTTCCCGCAACGAATATCCTTGCGCCCGCGTCGTACATGAGCCGCGCGTTCTCGCAGGACATATTTCCGTCGGCAATGATGGTAATGTCCTCCCTGCCGATCTCTTTGAGATGAGCCTTCATCTTGCGCACCTTCTCTATGACAGAGGGTATCAGCTTCTGACCCGCAAAGCCCGGGTTCACGCTGAGCAGCAGCACCGCATCAAGGTAATCATAGACCTCCTCCAGCACCCATATGGGCGTACCCGGGCAGAGCGCCACGCTCGCTTTTGCGCCGCGGCTCTTGATGTACTGCATACACTTGTCGATATGCCGGGTAGATTCCCAGTGTACCGACACCCAGTCACCCTCGCGGATATCGAACCACTTCATCTTTTCCTCGGGAGTATCTACCATGAAATGGAAGTCGAAGGGCTGATGACTGATCTCGCGGAGCTGCTTTACATAATCGACGCCTATGGTGATGTTCGGCACAAAGGTGCCGTCCATGACGTCTATATGAAGAAGCTCCACATTGTTTCTCTCAAAGGCTTTCAGGTAATCCATAGTAAGGTCGAGCCTTACACACATCATTGAAACGGAGATCTTTCCGTTGTCGGGATTCTGCATTTTTCTATCCTTTCTATCGGGCTGTCATTTGCCCATTATCAGCTTATCTATAACACGGTCGGTGGACTTGCCGTCGGTGTACTTGAAATTCTTCTTTATGAAGCTGTCCAGCTTGTGGCTGTCGTAATCCTCTTTTTCCATCGCTTCGAGCAGATCGTCGAAGTCGGTGACTATGCGCCCCGGAACAAGCTCGTCATAAGGCTCGTAGAAATCTCGGGTAGCTTCATAGTAACGGCGGTCGAAAGCAAAGAACAGCATGGGCTTGCGGAGCAATGCCGTTTCGTAGATTATAGAGCTGTAGTCCGTTATAAGCACGTCGATGATGAACAGTATATCGTTCACTTCGCGGTAGTCTGTAGCGTCGAGTATACGTTCCTTGTAAGCTTCGGGTATCTCGACGCGCTTGTTCACAAATGGGTGCAGCTTGACTATCAGCACCGAGCCCTCACGTTCGAGAAACTCTCCCCAGCGTTCGAGGTCGAACTTATCAAAGGGGAAATAAGCATTTGTAGCGTTATCCCCTCTGAACGTTGGGGCGTAAAGATAGACCTTTTTGGCGTTCCTGCAAGCGGGGAACTCCTCAAGCATCTTCTCGCGGGTCACACGCTTGTACTCCTCATCGAAGAAGATATCCGTGCGGGGTATGCCCACGGGGTAGAACTTGCGCTCGTCTATCGCGAAGCCCTCGGCATGGTGCTTTGCGGAATGCTCGGAGCTTACGGGAACATGGGTGTAGCACTTATGCACTCTCGTATTGAACGGCGGAGCACCCGGCTTTCCGAGGCGCTCGAAGCCCAAGCTCTTGAAGGCTCCGCAGGCGTGCCATACCTGCAATATCTTGGTGGTTTTCGGATAATCGAATTTGTATATCTCGGGGTAGTAGTCGTCAATGAGTATCACATCGGAAGTCGCAAGGTAGTAGATAAATCTGAACTTGCTGTAGAGCGAGCGCTTCTGATTTATGCTCGCCTTGAAATCGAAGCGGAACTTATACTGCTTGTCAAGCCCCCGCTCTATCATTCGCTTGTAAATAAACTCCTCATTTCCGCCTATAACAGCCCTCGAACCCGACGAGAACAGTATTATGCTCCCGTCATGCTTTGCCCGCTTTGAAAAGAAACTGAAAGCCTTGACATATATGCCGTCCTTTATTGCGGTCAGATCCTTCTTGAAGTTGGCTATCCGCTCCTTGCGGCGGGCACGGCGTCTTTCGCGCCATGTCTGGGGCTTCGGGGGAGCCTTGTAATCCACTATGAAATGATATTCCGCGGTGTCCATATCGCATTCCGATACTGCATTGAAGTGGCTCGTCCCGCGGTTGAGCTTGTAATTGCGCGGGTTCGCGGCGGTGTCGTCGCAGAAGCCCTCCATGTCGGGGGAGATGTAGCAGGGATACTCGTCCGTAAGGCGGGTCTTGCTCACCGTATGCCCGTTCTCGTCGTACTCAATGTGATATACCGTTCCGCTTCGGAGAACGTTTTCAGCCTGCTTTGAAGGCTTGTAGTGCTTCTCCTTGCTGTGACCCTCATACTTCTCGAAGATCACGAGGCTGTATTTTCCCGAAGCGATAGGCGCTTCGCCCCTCGAACACATAATGTTTATCGAAAGCTCGAAGGACGTGCCGTTCACATCGAAATGCGCGGGGTAGAACATCTTCGTGCGGTCGAGAGTTACGAACCTCGCCCCCCAGCGCTTTGTCATGTCGAGCCCTATGAGCTCTCCCTTGATAACAAGTATCACCCGCTTGAATTCGATACTGTCAATACGCGCAAAAGGCAAGCCCTTTGTGGTGCGCTTCTCTATCGCGCGTTTCAAATCACTTTTTTCTCTCAGCTCTTTTTCGCTTATGCTTTCCATACTTTTCCTTTTTCATACTATCGGCATTTTTATTCGGAGTGCCGAGACCGTTATTTCAAATAGTGAACATCACGCGGAGCGTGAAAGTGTTCCTGTCGCGCACATCGGCGAAAGCCTTCTCATACTCGCTCATGGGGTAAGTGCGGGAGATAAGACTTCTGAGGTCGAGAGTTCCGCTCTCGAAAATGCTTATCGCTTCCTTCCAGTCATTGACGCGGCTGTTGTAGTTGGAGTTCCAGGAGCCCGAAAGGGTCAGCTGCTTGCGGAGCACCGACCAGTAGACGTTCTTCTCCATTTGAAGATCCTCATAGGGATTTCCGACCAGCACAACACGTCCAAGAGCTCCCGCCGCCTTAACGGAATTGCTTATGGCTTCATTGGTGCCTACCGCTTCTATGGCAACGTCGGCGCCGTCTATGCCCGTTATGCGCTTCACGCCGTCGGCTATTGGCTCCTCGGCGGTATTTATTGTCTCAAAGCCCATTTTCGCGGCGTTTTCGAGCTTATCCGCACTTCTTCCCGCGATGATGACCTTGCCCGTTTCGGACTTGCGCTTTGCGAACAGACCGATCAGCAGAGCGATGGCTCCCGTTCCGACAACTGCAACATTGTCGCCCTTTTTCACACCCGCTATGTTCACCGCATGAAGGCTCACCGCCGCAGGCTCGCAGAGCGCGGCTTCTTCATAGGAGAGCGTATCGGCAAAGGGCACCAGGTTCCAAACAGGCACCACCAGATACTCCGCGAACCCGCCGTCCTGACGGGAGCCGAAGTAGCTGTAAGAGCTGCACTGAGCCCATTCCTCCTTGGCGCAGGCGCGGCACTTTCTGCAGGGGAGCATGGGGAAAACGCAGCTCCTGCGCCCCAGAAGGCTCTCGTCCACGCCGTCACCGACTGCCACTATCCGCCCCGAGAACTCGTGTCCCGGTATCGTCGGGAAATGATACGTACCGTTCGTGAAAATGCGCGGTATATCGCTTGAACAAATGCCGCAGGCTTTGACGTTGAGCAGGACAGTCCCCTCTTTCAGCTCGGGAACGTCCACCTCCTCATAGCGCAGATCGCCCACGCCGTGGAGGTTCAGCGCTTTCATTTTCTTCGGTATCTCGATAAGACTTTTCATGTTATCCTCTTTTCTATCCGAGTGAATTCTGTCTTTTATATATGTATGCTCCGTTATCACCGCCGTCGGCAAGACGTACCGTCATAACGTCCCCGCCGACCTCTGCGGTGCCGAGCTTTTTGTTTCCCTCATAAATGATATCGTATAACGAGCCGTTTTTCTCGAATCTCACATCGACCGCCGTACATTCACAGCAATTGCACATATTGTACTTCCCACAGCCGCCGCTTATCTCGAAGCTGTCCCGCGAATTGAAGCACTCGCTGTCATCGCAGATACTTCCCCGATCGCTCATATATTCGGACACGACCCACGAGCCCTCAAGCTCTGCGCCTGCATTTTCCGAAGCCTGCGCCCGCTCCGCTCTTCCCGTGATGACGAGTATCGACCCCGAAATGACAAGCAACAGCGCGGACAGGGTAGAGATGATATGTTTCATATTTTTATACCTTTACCTGTCCCCCAGCAGCGTCCTTACCATAAGCAGATCGCTGTCGGTGGTGATCTTGAAGTTTATGGCGTCGCCCTCGATTATGTGTATTGGCTGACCGTTCATCGTGCATATCTGCGAAGTGCCCGTGATGACCGCTCTTTGTTCGGGAGTAAGAGCTTCCTGCATACGTATGAAATGCGCCAGTCGGAAGCTGTCGGGAGCCTGTCCGCAGAAAAGCTCGCTCCGCGTGGGGATATCATCCACAACGTCGCCTCTGACTGAATGGAGTATCGTGTCCGCGCATGGCAGACCGCAGACGCAGGCACCGAACTTCGCAGCCGCGTCTATGGAATCGTTCAGTATCTTCTCGGTGACAAAGGGTCTTACCGCGTCGTGAATAACTATAACATCGTCCTCGTTGATACCGTTGTCGGCTTCTATGGCGACGGTGACGTTGTGTATGGAATCCATGCGCTCCTTACCGCCCGCGATTATCCGCACGCGCCGCGGTTCGGAAACGTTTTTCTCCACCTGCTCCGTCAGATACCCGATGAAATCCTCACGCGCCGCGATGTAGATAAGATCGAACCGCGTGCATTTCAGCATATTCCGCAGGGTGTGTATTATGACGGGCAAGCCGCCAATCTCAATGAACTGCTTGGGGACGGGGGCATTCTTCACTCTCGTGCCGCTTCCGCCCGCAAGCATTGCTCCGTATATCATTTTTCTTTCCTCGACCTTCCGAACGTCTTATAGTAAACAACAGAAATATATGGGAAAATATTTTTGTCGTTTACTATACATTCTGAATATTATCACACTTACCTTAATTATACCTTTATTTTCTTCTTTTCCGGCATGAATGCGTTCCGTGCCGCTATAGTGAACTTCACGGGACGGCAGCTGAGTACGTTTCTCAGACGCTTGTTCTCCTTCTCGGCGGCGGAAAGCGCGGTCCGCGCTTCGGCTCTTTCCTGCTCGACTTGTTTTTTCTGCTCTTTCAACACTCTTATCTGTTCTTTGAGGTCTGCTACATTGTTTTCGAGTTTCTTCTTGTCCTTGCCCAGATCGCGTATCTTGTGGATATCCTCTCTGGTCTTGTCAAACCAGTTATCCATAGCCCTGCGCATGGCGTCGTGCCGCCAGCGGATAAGCTCGTCCTCATCGTAATCAAGCGGGCAAAGCTCCGCAGGCGTACCGTGGACGTCCTTGTATTTCTCGGCAAAGTCCCTCACCTGCTTTATCATCGCTTCGCGGTACGGCAGGTAATCGGGCTTGTTCGGGGGCGGGTCTGTTACATCATATCGGAATTTTCCCGATATGAAATCCTCGCGCCTGCTGTAATGCAGCCATGAGTAGTAAGGCTCGAAACGAATGCCGTTCTTCTCATTGTTCAGCAGCAGTACGGGCACACCCATAGCAAGGCAGGGCAGCGCACAGTGCAGCCGCCGCGTCACAACACACTTGGCATTCTGATACAGCCCAAGCACCTCCTCGACGTAAGCGACGCGCTCCTCCCATGTGGCGATGCTGCCGCGGTAGTCCTTGTAGTGCTTGAAGTCACGGTGCTCAATGCCCGTACCCTCCAGCAGCTTTTTGATGTGTTCGGTGCTCGGGTCGCCTATATCCACCGTCACAACATACTCCCGCTCGGGCTTTACGCGGGGCTGTTCGGGAAGAGTCAAAGTTATGCAGCCCGAAAAATAGCAGTCTATACCCAGTTCGTCAAACATACGCTTGGTGAACATATCGCGGCAGCCCACTCCTCCGCAGGCGTTCAGGTAATCCCTCGAAAGCCCCGTCAGAAACTCGGTGGTCACGGGGGAGCCGTCCTGCTTTGCCCTTTCGTTGTCGGTGTAATGAATGCCCGTGAAAAGCGGTACGATGTATTTACTGGGCGGCCAGTTCCATTTGTGCCACATATACCATGCGCTCATGACCACCGCGGCGGGCTCACCGTCATCGGTCACGAAGCTGTCAAGGCTCTCACGGTCGAGGAAGTAATCCACCGACGGCAGAAGCCTCGCCGCAGCGTAAGCCTGTATATCGTCACCGATATTCTGCGTATTTTTATGCATCATTATTCCGAACTTCATATCTATGCTCCATATGTCCGAAAATTAGGACTTTTATTTCTTGATGTTCTCATTCTCCGCGGTCTCGGCGAGCAATTTTTCTTTTTCTCTCTGCTCGTATTCAGCCTTGACCTCGGCATAGCTCCTTATGCGCTTATCCTTCGGCAGAAGGAGATTTCTGCCCTTTATCGCGTAGCGGACGGTCTTGCATTCCATGACCTTGCGGTAATGCCTTACCTCGCGGTTAAGACTGTCATAGTCCTTGGCAGCCTGCCGCAGCTCTTTCAGTTCCCGCTCCTCCGAGTCCGTGACCTCGAACCACAGGTTCATACATTCCCGCATGGTCTTAGCCTTCCACTTATACAGCTCGGCTTCGGTATAGGTCGTTTTTTTGTACTGTTCGGGATAACCGTCCTCATTTTCGTACTTTTTCACAAACTCCCCGATCGACTTTATCATAGCCTCCCTTACAGGCAGATACTTCTTGCTGTTTGGGGGCGGGTCTAAGAAATCATACTTGAATTTCCCCGCGAGAAAGGACTTGTATGTGCAGTGTTTTATCCAGTCGTAATAGGGGTCGAAGCGTCCCGAAACGGGGCGCTTGTGTCTGTTGGTGACGAACACGGGCACCTCCATCGCAAGGCAGGGCAGCGCACAGTGCAGTCTTCTCGTTACGACGCACTTGGCATTCTGATAGAGGGTCAGCAGCTCGACGACTGCTTTTTCCCGCTCCTCCCATGTCGCGTCGCTCTCACGGTAGTCCATATAGTGGGTAGTCTCAACGATCTCGCACCTTCCCGCGACTATCTCTTTGAGCTTTGCAAGCACATCGGGCGGAAGGTCGCAGGCGCAGATGTATTCCCGTTCGGGAACGCGCTTCTCCATTTTCGGAAGTGTCAAAGTTATGCAGCCCGAGAAAAATGCGTCAAGTCCCAACTCCTTGAACTTGTTCAGCGTATAATGATCGCGGCAGCCCACGGGACCATAAGCGTTCATATATTCGGCACCGCAGCCCGTAAGGAACTCGGTCTTTACGGGGCTTCCGACCTGCTCGCTCGCCTGGTGGTCGGAGAAGTGTATACCCGTCAGCAGCGGGACGATGTATTCCGAGGGCGGCCAGTTCCATTTGTGCCACATATACCATGCAGCCATCAGCACCGCAACGGGCTTTCCGTCATCGGTCTTGAACTCGTCAAGATACTCGCGGTTCAGGAACATATCGGTATGCGGCAGATGCTGCATAGCCGCGAAGGTCTGTATATCATCGCCTATGTTCTGAGTGGTCTTGTGCATTATAACTCCGAACTTCATAATTCACTTCCTTGAATGATCGTTTTTATTGCGATCGGTTGTTATATAGTCTGCTATCCTCTCGGCACTGTGTCCGTCACAGGCTCCCATGAAGCGTTCTCTGAAACGCTCGATCGCCGCCTTGTCACATTCTCCGCCAAGCGCCCTGCGGACGGCACGCATGAGCTCGTCCTCGCTGCGGGCAATCTCTCCGGGGAGAAAATCGTTGTCATAAGGGTAGTAGAACCCTCTGTAATCATAGAATTCTTCAAGGTCGGGAGCGTAGAAAACCATCGGTCTCGCAAACAGTGAATACTCGAATATCAGCGACGAATAGTCCGTTATCACAGCATCGCTGACGAACAGCAGTTCCTCTATCCTCATGCTGCCCGAAACGTCGAATACGAGGTCAGCGCAGTCCTCGGGTATGGGCGTTTTAGCCCTCACAAAACCGTGCTGCTTTATGAGCAGGACACATTCGCCGTTTAACAGCTCCCTCATTCTGCGGATATCGAACATCTGCGGCGCCTGTGCGTTATCGGCGTCACCGCGGTAGGTGGGCGCGTACAGAAGCACCTTCCTGCCCTTTGCGGCGGGGCAGACCTCATAAAGCCGCCCGAAAGCTCTGCCGCGGTTCGCTTCATCGAAGAAGTAGTCCGTTCTTGCGATACCCGTCGCCCTCACGGGAGAGCGCCTGCGGTAAGTGAGCTTCCCTTTCCTGTCGTAGCCAAATGCGTTGTCGAAATGTCTGATACACTCCTTTGAGCTAACGGTCACAAGAGTATAATTCGTATGGGAGGGATAGCGGTCAAGCTCATCGGGGTCTTGTCCGAAATCCAGTCCCGCTATGGAGTAGCCCCACTTTTTGAAAGCACCGCAGGAGTGCCATGTCTGTATGAGCCGCGTTCCCTTGCGGAACCTGAACGCTCCGAAGAGATTGCAGGTGTCATCGACAAGCACCGTCCGCGCCGTCGGCAGTATCGTACACAGTTTCAGATACCTGAGCAGATAACCCATACCCCCCGCGTTATTGTGGATATAGAAAACCTCGCAGGGATATCCGCGCTTTTTGAGCTCGCGGTAAATGGGGATATAGCTGTCGGTGAGCTCTCCGTGGCGGACCTCGCAGAACAGCGTCAGCCGCCTGTCAAGCCGCCTGAGACAGCATATTTTATACACGAGCGGATAGACCACCCCGAACATTATGTCTTTTATTATATTACGCAAAAAATTCTTTATCATAGCCCCGAACAGTTTTTTTATTTCCAAGTTGAGTAATTATTCATGTTTAGTGCATTAAATACACTTTATAATTATATCATACTACAATTTAAGTGTCAAGCACACAGTGTCATTATTTGCCTTGTTTCGGCATACTTGCCAAAAAAACCTGACCCCGTACAGGTTTATTTAATATTATTTCCGCACCAACGAAAAACGCCGCATGACACGGGACTTTCCACATCATGCGGCGGTATTCAGCTGTTTTTGATCTTGTCGGCGATATTCTTTATCACTTCCGCGTCGCTGTCAGATTTGATCTTGCAGTCTGTGCGGGAATAGAAGTTGTCGTTTACGTCCCAGAGCACGGGAACAAAGCCGTCGTCTACAGCCATTCCGAGGATATATCTCAGACACTCGGAACTGTCGGTGACATCTGCGTCTTCGGCGAAATGCTCGTCCTCGTAGATAGAGGTACACTCGCCCACGAACACGGGTATGCCTTTCTCGGTAAAGGCTTTCTTCAGAAGCTCGCACTGGGCGGTGCTGTACTCCCTCCATGCGTCACCGCCAACGGTGTTCGCCCAGTAGTTGCCGTTGTCGATATAATGCACCGATATCATCAGCTTATCCGCAGCCGTATCTGTCGGCATAACGAAATGTGAGTCGGTGGTCTTGTCGATATTGGTGTTGTATCCCGAAGCGATGAGCAGGCGCTCGCCGTTATTTCCGCCGCTTGCGCGAACGGTATCAACAAAGGTCTGATTGAGGGCGTTGGCGTATTCAAACGTATCGGCGGGGGACATCTTTTCCTTGTTCATATGAGAGCCCACGTTCTCATTGAAGCCCTCAAAAACAAGATAGTCCCCATACCCCGCAAAATAATCGGCTATCTGCTGCCAAAGCGATCCGGTTATTTTAAGCACCTCGTCCTTCGGCTTGTTCTTGATGAGAAATTCGTCATAGTGGTGTATATTTATTACCGCGTACATCTTGTCCTCGATGATGCGGTCTACCACCTCGCGGACGCGGGCTATGTACTCACCGTTTATCCTGTACTCACCGTCGTCGGACATCATGTTGCCCCAGTAGACGGGTACGCGCACAGTTGAGAATCCCGCCGCAGCCATACCGTCAATACATTCATCGGTAGTGACTACCGCACCCCAGCACTTCTCGTAATCCTGCGGGGTGTTGGCGCCTATGGTCTGGGCGCCCGTGGTCTCGTTGGCTTTGTCCTCCCAGAAGGCTTCAAAGGTGTTGCCGAGGTTTATCCCCACGCCCATCTCCTTCGCATACTCATTTGCGGTGAGCCCCCGCATGACCGCCGCGTCCGCAGAAGGCTCGGCAGGGGTCAGCGGCTCGGGAGCGGGTGCTTCGGAGGGCGTTTCCTCGGTATCGGCGGAAGTCTCCGCGGAAGTGTTCTCCGCAGCCACCGAAGCAGTGTCCGCCGCAGGCGAAGAAGTATTCTCGCTGCTTTCACCGCCCTGAGCTGAACCGCAGCCCGCAAGCGCCGCCGCCATAACAACGGCTGTCAGCGCCGTCAATGCTCTCTTGCGTATCATGATACGTCCTCCTCACTTCATGAAAACAAATTCCTCGAACTCGAACAGCTGCTTCGGGTCGAACCAGCCCTTTGTCCAGTTCGTGACGCCGTGTTCCGCGATGAAGTATACAGCGTGTCTGCCCGTGAGGTTCTTCACCTTGCATTTGTATACGCCGTCAGACGTGCCGATCGCGCAGACGCCTATCTCCTCGCCGTCCTCATACGAATCGGTCAGCACGCGGACGCTGCACTTTACGCCCATTCCGCGCACTTTCAGAGCAAGGGTCATACTGTCCCCCGTGAAGTCGTCGCCGAAGTCAAAATATTTATATCCGATGACCGCCCCGTCGGTTATCCCGACTATCGGGCGGGTAAATATATCCCGCTCGGTGATATAGCAGCCGCCTTTCAGCACACACGCGATCTCCGCGGGAGTTGACTTGTAAGGGTCAAGTGCTTCCTCGAAGCCCAAGGAGGTCATCTCAACGGGCGGTATAGTCCCGTCGGGGAGTATCTCGACCTTTTCCGCGCAGGCGCGGCGGGACATTATGGTGTTATTTGTCATGCGGTGATAGAAGATATACCACTGCCCGTTTATGCAGGTAAGAGAACCGTGATCGTTGCCGCCCGGGTAGTCCTGTGAGTTATCGACTATGTAGCCCCGATAGGTAAAGGGTCCCGCAGGGCTGTCGGAAGTGGCGTAAGCAAGACGGCTTCCCTTTCGCGGCGAATAGATCAGATAATATGTGCCGTTGATCTTGCGGGGAGAGCTCGCTTCAAAGAAGCGCTGTTCCTCGGGGGCGTTGTCGGTGTCGTCTATGACGGGACGCTTATAGCTGCCCTTTATGACAGTGCGCATATCGGCGGGGTCGAGCTCGTTCATGTTGGATTCCGTGAAGCCGTAGTAAACGTAAACCCTGCCGTCATCATCGGCAAGAACTCCCGCGTCGTTAAAAATACCGTCGTCGCCAACCTGTGTTTCCGCATCGTAGATGTACTGACCGAGACACTTAAAGGGACCCTCGGGCTTGTCGGAAACGCCCACCGCGCCTTTGGAGCCGACTATGTAGGAATAGAGGTAATACTTACCGTCTTTTTCGATGACATCGGGAGCGTAGCACTCGCGGTCTGTCCAGTCTGCGTCGGCGGGACGTTCGCCGTCCCTTGTGCGGAAGCTGTCGCCGTGGCACTGCCAGCTGTTCAGGTCGCTTATCGGCGCAGACCATACCTTCAGCTTGAAGTCGCAGAACTCGTCGCAGGCGGCGCGGTCGTGAGAGCCATAGAGGTAAACTCTGTCACCGAAAACACGTGGCTCGCCGTCGGGGATATATTCCCATAATGGAAGAAAGGGATTCGGCATGATGATACTCCTTTCGTTACTTTCGCAACACTCATATTCTCATGTTAATATTATAATATATTTCCTCTCCGAATCAAATGTTGCAACACGCACTATGATATATCATTTTATGCATTTTGCATCGTACTTCGGCGAAGACCCGTGTGTACATCGTGCAGTAAATGTTTCAATGCTATTGACAAATCTTTGGATATTTGTTATAATCAGTATTAGTAACAGGATCAAACTATTTGAACAGGTGAAGCATAATGAAGATAAAAAACGGAATGGACTTCGTCAACGATGAATCTGTTATAGGAAAATGGGAGAACATCGGCTGGACGGAAAGCACCGATGGTTTTTCGGTCACAGGTCTTCACGATAAAAGCGGTGAGTTCGGTGTGCTGTATTTCCTCCCCGAAGGCGAACCGTATTGGATATTTGAAGGCTGGACAAAAGGATATATACTTATCAACTACGGCGGTGATGAGCCTATACTGACATACAGATATGATGTCCGGGACATCGGCGGCAGGCTGTATCTGTTTTTCAGATTTGAAAACAAAACAGAGGTCTTTGTAAAAACAGACAGTAAACGATACACAAAAGAGACACTCGGAGATCACGATAATATCGACCTGCCTTTCGTTCCCGATGAACAGCTTGTCGGGAAATGGGGCTCCGTGGCATTCGTTACGGACGAAGACGATTTTTCTCCCGGAAAAGAATACGGCGACCTATACCTCAGATCAATGGAAGTATTCCCCGACGGCAGCCTTGTGCAATCATATATGGACAGCGAATGGCACGATAAATGGACCAAAGGCTTTATCATCAGTCTTCACCGTTCGACCGCCGCGGCATATCGAATAACGGAGATCGGCGGTGAAGAATACTTATTTACGGAATGGAAAATGGGGAATTATATCTACGGCGGTATGAAGCCTGATCACTATGTATTCAAGCGCATAAAGTGACCATTTATTTTCCCTGTTAACGTTAAAATTCATCAAGGAGGCTGACTTTATGGCTGAAACAAAAGACTATGACATAGTTATCATCGGTGCGGGCATTACGGGCACCATGCTGGCGCGGGAGCTTTCGGCGTACAAGCTGAGAATAGCCCTCATCGACAAGGAAAACGACATCGCCGACGGTGCGACTATGGCAAATTCCGCGATAGTCCACACGGGCTACGACCCCGAGGACGGCACCTTGCAGGCGCGGCTCAATCCCGAGGGTGCGCGGCTCTACGAAAAGCTCTGCGCAGACATCGGGTGCAGGTACAAGACCGTTGGGGCTTATATCGTCGCCTGCGGAGAAGAGGAGGAACGTCACCTCGATGTTCTTGCCGACCGTGCGAAAAGGCGCGGGATCGAATACAAGTTCATGACGGGAGATGAAGCCCGCGAAAACGAGCCGAACCTCTCGGGCGAGGTCACAAGGGTGCTCGACTTCTACACCACCGCCGTGATATATCCGTGGGAGGTCGCTATAGCCTGCGCGGAGGTCGCAGTGAAAAACGGCACGGAGCTGTTCTTGAACTCCCCCTGTACGGGCATTGACAGGACGATGGGCGGGTATATCGTACACACGCCGAACCTCGACTTAAAAGCGGGGATAGTCGTCAACGCCGCGGGCGTTTACGGCGAGGAGATCGCGAAGATGGTCTCGGACGATGTGCATTTCCGTATCAGACCCCGCCGCGGCGAGTATTACGTGCTCGACAATGACGTGGATTTCGTCTGTCATATCATCTTCCCCGTTCCCTCAAAGGAAAAGGGCAAGGGAGTGCTGGCGGTGCCGACCGTTTACGGCAATACCCTCATAGGTCCCAACAGCGACTACGTTGACGACCCCGAAGACAACGGTACCAGCGTTGACGGACTGGGCTATGTCCGCGCCCACATCGGCAAGG
Source organism: uncultured Ruminococcus sp. (assembly GCA_902781565.1). Taxonomy (GTDB): domain Bacteria; phylum Bacillota; class Clostridia; order Oscillospirales; family Ruminococcaceae; genus YE71. The sequence goes on along the minus strand of CACZJT010000001.1, from coordinate 37,368 downwards.
TTCTGAAGGACGTCCCGCTCAACCGCTCGATACGCACCTTCGCGGGACTTCGCCCCAGCTCCGACGCGCATGATTTCGTGATCGAGGAGCAGAAGGGCGCGGAGGGCTTCATAAACGCTTCCTGCATAGAATCCCCGGGGCTCGCTTCCTCGCCCGCTATAGCAAAGTACATCATCGACGAGCTGATCTCGAAGCGCAGGGAGCTTGTTCCGAACGAGAACGCCGTCATGACGAGAGAACGTCCCGTCGTGATGTCGGAGCTGACTCCCGAACAGCGCAGCGAGCAGATAAAGCGCGACCCCCGCTACGGCAACATGATCTGCCGCTGCGAACAGATCTCCGAGGGAGAGATCGTCGCCTGCATACACAGCACCTGCGGCGCGAGGTCGGTCAAAGGCGTCAAGAAGCGCGTCCGTCCCGGAATGGGCAGGTGTCAGGGCGGCTTCTGCGAACCGAGAGTGCTGGAGAGACTGGCGCGTGAGCTGGGCGCAGACCCCACCGAAATCGTGCTGGACGAGCAGGGCTCGAATATCCTTGACAGCGTGAACCGCAAATGATCGGAACGGAGATGGAGTTATGAAGAAATATGACGCTTTGATAATAGGCGGCGGAAGCGCGGGACTTGCCGCAGCCGCAGCCCTTAAAGAGAACGGTATCGACAACATCGCCGTACTGGAAAAGGACGGCGAAGCGGGCGGCATTTTGCAGCAGTGCATACACAACGGCTTCGGGCTCATGACCTTCGGAGAGCAGCTCTCGGGTCCCGCCTACGCGGAGCGCTTCATCAGGAAAGCCGCAGAACTCGGGGTCGAGATCAAGACTAATACCATGGTGACGAAGCTCACAGCCGACCGTAAGGTGGAGTATGTGAACTCGACCGAAGGCGCAGTTACCGCAGAGGCGGGCGCTGTCGTTCTGGCGGTGGGCTGCTATGAAAGACCCCGCGGAGCCATAAACATCACGGGCGACAGGTGCGCGGGCGTATACACAGCGGGACAGGCGCAGAAGTATCTGAACATCGACGGATATATGGTCGGCAAGAAAGTTTTCATTCTCGGGTCGGGTGACATAGGGCTCATAATGGCAAGGAGAATGAAGCTTGAGGGCGCAGACGTGCTCGGAGTAGCGGAGATCATGCCCTACTCAAACGGTCTGCCCCGAAACATCAAGCAGTGTCTTGAGGATTTCGACATTCCGCTGATGCTGTCCCACACTGTATCAAAGACCTTCGCCAACAAGAACGGAAGGCTCGAAAAGATCGAGGTAGTACAGGTCGATGAGAACTTGAACCCCATAGCGGGCAGCGAGCAGTATTTCGACGCCGACACGCTGCTGCTCTCGGTGGGACTTATCCCCGAGAACCATCTGGCGGACGAGATCGGCATAGTCTCCGACCGCGCCACAAAAGGTCCCGTGGTCGATGAGAGCTATATGACGAGCGCAGAGGGCATCTTCGCCTGCGGGAACGGTCTGCACGTACACGACCTTGTGGACTTCGTGACGATACAGGCTGCACGCGCGGGCAAGGGCGCAGCGGAATACCTCAAAAACGGTGCAAAGAGCGGCAGGAGCGTCACCGTAGGGGCGGGCAGCGGCATAGGCTACACCGTGCCGTCGCTCGTACACCCCGAGAGCGTTTCGGAGGACGTGGAATTCTTCTTCCGCGTCACAAAACCGCTCACCGACGCGGTGATAACCCTCACGAGCTGCGGCGAGGTGCTTAGGACGATCAAGAAGAAAAAGATAGTCCCCTCTGAGATGCAGCGGATAACGGTCAAAAAGGACGTTCTCGCAGGGCTCACGGACGGGCTTGAAATATCGGCGGAAGGAGTAGTAACGGTATGATCGAGAAGGAGCTTATTTGCGTGAACTGCCCCATGGGGTGCAGGCTGACCGTCGCACTTGACGGGGACAAGGTGGTATCGATAAATGGCAACAACTGTCCCCGCGGCAAGACCTACGCAGAAAAGGAGTGCGTTTCGCCCGAACGTATACTGACCACCACCGTGAAGATAAACAGCGGCACTCACAGAGTTCTGCCCGTCATAACCGACAGGGAGATACCTCTCGGAAAGCTGTTCGAGGCTATGGATATACTCAAAGGCGTTAGCGTTGACGCACCGGTCTCAGAGGGTCAGGTGATCGTCCGCGACATACTCGGCAGCGGGGCGAACGTTATCGCTTCGAGGTCTATGGACAGGTGCGGATAAGCACAAGAGGGCGATATTTTGGACACTAAAGCAATAGAGAGGTCTATCCGCGAAAAGCTCTGCGAGATCGAGCAGAAGGAGGACGTAAGAGTGCTCTACTGCGCGGAATCGGGCAGCAGGGCTTGGGGATTCGCTTCCCCCGACAGCGATTTCGACGCGCGGTTCATCTACGTGCGAAAGCCCGAATACTACCTGCGGCTCGGCAAGACACGCGATGTCATAGAATGGCAGCTGGACGATGTATATGACGTGAACGGCTGGGACTTGCAGAAGGCGCTTCGGCTGCTCTACGGCTCGAACCCCACGCTGTTCGAGTGGAACGCTTCGCCCATAGTCTACCGCACAAGCGGAGACTGGGAAAAGGTGTCGGCACTGATGCCGAGATACTTCGACGCTTCGGGAGCGGTGAAGCATTATCTCGGAATGGCGAAGAACAATCATCACGCCTATCTGCGCGGCGAGCTCGTGAAGCTGAAAAAATACTTCTACGTACTGCGCCCCATACTGGCTGCAAGGTGGATACTTGATAGGGGAACTCCCCCTCCCGTTCCGTTCGAGGAGCTTAAAGCCGCGGAGCTTGACAGCGCTATTATACCCACTGTGGACGAGCTTGTGAAGAGAAAGACCTCGGTCACGGAAATGGGCAAGGCGGAGCATATCCCGCAGCTGGACGAGTATATCAGCAGCTCGCTGGAAGAGCTTTCGACTCGTGCCGCACAGATGGAGCGCACCGTTCCAAAGGACCGGCAGCCGCTGGACGATATATTCCTCGAACTGCTCGGAATGCGGTAAAAGATTTACACAGCGTTCACAGAATTTCCCATAACACGGCTTGACGAATGTACCCTAATATGGTATAATATATTATGGGCAATGTCGTAAGGCGAAACGACATTTGACAAGGCGGAAGTCCGGACTGAAACACGTTCGGACAGAAAAAAGGGCTGCTGCGTGGCAGCCCTTTTTTTGTTGCTCTGTTTCGGGCAAAATAAAAAACGAAGCCGTAATGACTTCGTTTTCGCTTACATATTCGGCGTGTATGTTATCACGCGCGCTCGACCTTGCCGGAACGCAGGCATCTTGAGCAAGCATATACGTGACAAGGAGTACCGTTGACAACTGCCTTAACTCTCTTGACGTTGGGCTTCCAGCTTCTGTTAGTTCTTCTGTGAGAGTGAGAAACCTTGATACCGTAAACTACCTGCTTGCCGCAAAACTGACACTTTGCCATGACAAAGCACCCCCTTTGAGATGTTTAAGATTAGATGTTAGAGGGGGAAATACGTGTCCCCAAACAATAACCAAAAAATATTATATCATAACGAAAGAAAAAATGCAAGTGTTTTTCAAAAAAATAATTTAACTTTCGGTTAATTGATATCATTCAGAAAAATAAATGCCGTTTGCCCCTTAAAATTCAAGTTTTTGCTTGAAATTTTTTAAGTAATGGTGTATAATAAATATTGAGTATGTATTTATTAAGGAAAGTGACCGTAAGGAAAGGGAAATCAATATGCTTAGACAATTATTCGGCGGCAGCATGGACGCCGCCACGATCATAATCAACATAGGCGCATATCTGATGATAATACTGCTGATAACGCCGATACACGAATGCGCCCACGCCTGGGCGGCGTACAAGATGGGGGACGACACTGCCTCGCTCAAAGGCAGACTGACCCTCAACCCCTTTGCACACCTCGACCCCGTGGGTACCGTAGCGATGCTCGTTTTCGGATTCGGGTGGGGAAAGCCCGTCCCGATCAACCCCCTGCGATTCAGAGAATACCGCAAGGGCATAGGGCTAACGGCGCTGGCGGGACCCGCTTCAAACTTCATCGTGGCATTTTTCGGAATGATAGCATATAAACTGGTCGATTACGCTTGGATGGCCGATCTTGCGAACAGAGTATCGGACGATTTCCTTAACGGCGTCGATACGAGCTACAAAAACGGGCTCTATTACGCCTATCTGCTCCTTTACGTCTTTACTTCACTGAATATAGGTCTCGCTGTGTTCAACCTGATCCCGATATTCCCTCTGGACGGCGAGAAGGTGCTGGGCTGGATAGCTCCCGGTATCCATAACAAATATCAGGTGTTTGCGGAGCGCTACAGCCAGTTCATGCCGATGATACTCTTTGCACTGATGATGACACCCGTACTGGGCTGGCTCAGGAGCGGCGCATTCTGGGTGCTTGACAAGATCACCTTCTTTGCCGATATTATCGGAAAGGCGGTATTCCGCTGATCTATGAGCACTATTGAATTCAAGCTCGAAGCCTTCGAGGGACCGCTCGATCTTTTGCTGTTCCTCGTCAACCGCCACAAGCTTGACATATACGACATTGAGATCTCTCTGCTGCTCGACCAGTACCTCGAATACATGGACGGCATGGAGGAGGACGACTTCGACCAGGCGGGAGATTTCCTTGCGATGGCGGCAAGGCTCATCTACATAAAGACCTGTTCGCTGCTTCCGAAAGCCGAAGAAGCCGAGGAGCTGAAAAAGGAGCTGGAGGGCGAGCTGATCGAGTACTCGATGTGCAAGGAAGCAGCCGCGCGATTGAGAGAGCTTTGTATTTTCGGGGACGTGTTTGTGCGCCCGCCCGAAAAACTGCCTGTCAACAAGGTATTCACGGGGACTATAGACCCGAAAAAGCTGGTGGACGCATATCTCGGCATGAGCGCTAAGGCGCGAAGCATGAAGCCGGTCCGAGCCGAGCAGTTCGACCCTATCGTGACCTCACGTATCGTGACGGTCACATCGAAGATAGTCCATGTGCTGAAAATGCTGTACACCCTCGGGCACTGCACGATGGCGGAGCTTTATGAGGGCGTGGAGGACAAGTCCGCAAGGGTGGCGACTTTTTTGGCAGTACTGGAGCTTACGAAATCGGGGCGCGTCATACTGAACGATGACAACACCGAGATCAGCTTCAACCGGGATTCTCCGAGGCGAAAAAGGTCTGCGGAGGAGATACGCAGATCAGCGGAAGCCGTTGAGATGACAGCGGAGGAACAGGACTGCGAGGATATCCGATCGGATGAGCCTGCCGAAACAGCCGCAACCGACGAAGCGGCGAACGTAAGCATTGAAGCTCACGCGGAGCATATCGTTCCGCAAAGCACGTCCCTGCCCGTGTCGGCGGTCATTCCCTCGACGGAAAGGGAACGTTACATCGGCGCCGCCAAAAGCGTCCGCGAGCTTGTGATAGATCTTCCGATGACTGCGGAAGACCCGACGGTGAACGATATTCCCGCAGGCGTGAACAATGAAGCCGAACCCGCGGAGTACAGACCGAGTTTGACTGAAACAGAAACGATCACGACCTCGGAGGACGAACCTTGCTTGACAGCTCACGAAGCCGAAAACGTTTCGGAACAGACGGTGACAGAAGAAGACATCAACGCGGATAACGACGTTTCCGCGATCTTTGTTTCCGCAATCTATACAGAGAAAAAAAATCATGGCAGGATAAACAGATTCTCGTGCCGCTACTACTGGGGCTACCCCGCGGGCGGCAACTGTCTGCCATATCGGAGGGAGAGATTATGATAGACCTTGAACAGCTTGCAGCGCACCTGGAAGCCGTGCTGTTTTCGGCAGGCGACCCGCTTCCTCCCGAAAAGATAGGAGCTGCGCTGGCGCTCCCGAAAAAGGACATTCTCGAAGCCGCCGACTACCTTGACAGAAAATACGCCGCCGAGGACAGCGGGATAGAGCTTCTGCGGCTCAACGATTCCTTGCAGCTTGCGGTAAAGAAAGAATACTCCTCCGATGTAAAGGCTGTGCTGGAGATCAAAAAGGGCGCCTCCCTCTCCCCCGCAGCTATGGAGGTGCTGACCATCGCGGCTTACAATCAGCCCGTGACGAAGGCATTTGTCGAGCACGTCAGGGGCGTGGATTCATCGAGCGTGGTAAATTCCCTCGTCGAGAAAGACCTTCTCACCGAAGTCGGAAGGCTCAATCTCCCGGGAAGACCCGTGGCGTATGTGACTACCGATAACTTCCTGCGCTCCTTCGGGCTGGGTTCGCTTAACGATCTTCCGCCGCTACCCGACCGCAGAGAGCAGATGACCCTTGATGACGCGGCTGCGCAAATCGAAGCAGAATCGAAGATTGAGGGAGAAAATTCGGACAATTAGCATAATGCTGTCTCTTAGAAAGGAGCAAATGCGTTGATATTTCTAAAGATCCTGAAGATCATCGGGATAATCCTCCTGATACTCATATTGCTTATCGTGCTGCTCCTGCATTTCTCGGCACTCGTGACCCTGCACGCGGGACGGGACGGTATCGACATAAAGATGAAATACCTCGGACTGACGCTTTACCCGAGGAAAAAGAAGAAAAAGACTTCCGAGCCTTCGGATAATGAAAAGCCGAAAACCGATGAGAGCGGCAAGGACGCCGATGATTTTTCCGACGATCTTCTTACCGAGTTGAGCGACGAAACCCTCATGCAAGGACTTGACGAAAAGCAGGAACAGGCTCTGCTCGAAAACGCGGAAAGCACCTCGACGGCTGCGGAGGAACGCTCAGACAAGTCCAAAAAAGAGGATAAAAAGAAACAAAAGTCCAAAAAAGCTGACAATAAGAAGAATGAAGCCAAGTCCGAAAATAAGGACAGTTCCGATGAACCAGAGGACGGCGAGAAAAAGGAAAAGAAGAGCCTCAAAGAAAAGATCACAGACCTTCGGCGCAATTATGAAAAGATCAAGCCCTATATCCCCGTGACTTGGAAGTATTTCAAGAAGCTGCTCAAAGCCGTGAGGATACGCATTGACGACGTATTTGTTGCGGTAGGGCGCGATGACGCCCACGAAGCCGCGATATTCTACGGCTCGGTGCAGGCTTCGATATGCTCGCTGCTCACCATGTTCGCGGGAATGTTCACGCTGAAAGTCAAGCGCTGCGACGTTGACTGCCGGTTCGCGGAGAACGTTATTGACGGCAGGGCGGACATCTCGGTAAGGGTCAGACCCTCGACGGTGGTGGCGATAGTGGTATGCATAGGCGTGAGATATCTGATGATTTGGCTCGGGAACAAACGCCGTGCTAAGAGCGAGAAAAGTTCAAATGATACAAATGCCGCACAGACGGCTTAACGGAGGAACTTATGAAAGAATTCGGAAAAAAGCTGCTTGATCTTATCGTTGACTTCGATCACGAGAGGATAGAAAACGGCAGGAAGGTAACTATTCTGATACGCCCGCAGGCGGTCATAGTCATGGTGCTGTGTATCGTCGGCGTGTTCGCTGTCAATTATTTGCATGATGAAAAGTGAAACATCTAAATATAGGAGGACATAAACATGAGTGAGAACACAAAGCTCGAAGCGCTCGTCAGAGCCGCTATGGACAAGGTCAAGGAGCTTTCGGAAGCCGAGACCATAATCGGAAAGCCGATCGTGACCCCCGACGGCACGACCGTTATCCCCGTATCGAAGGTCAGCTTCGGACTGGCTTCGGGCGGCACCGATCTGGGCTCGGATAAGAAGGGCTTCGGCGGCGGCTCGGGCGCGGGAGTAACGATCTCTCCTATGGCGTTCATCGTCATAAGGAACGGCGAGACCAAGCTGCTGCAAATGACCAACAACACGCCATATCAGAACGCATTCGTCAACGTTATCCCCGAAGTCGTCGATAAAGTCATTGATTTTGTTGACAAAAAGACCGCTCCGAAGGACGAATACCTTGACGCGGAATTTGAAGACCTCGAAGGCGAGGAATAATTTACACTCCCCGCGGAGGTCATAATCCGCGGAGCTCTGCGCACTCTATTTTCAAAACGAAAAAGGAGTACGCGGAAAATGAAAAGAAACAGTCACGTTATTATATTCGCGGCGTTATGTATGCTGCTGATCGCTATGATGGCATTGCCGCTGACCGCTCACGCAGAGGACTGCTCCGCAAAGGGCGCGGTAGTCATAGACGCGGGCACGGGGACGGTGCTTTACGAGAAGAATCCCCGTAAGAAGCTGCCTATGGCAAGCACCACGAAGATCATGTCGGCTCTCTTAGCGCTGGAAAGCGGCGACCTCGACACCGAATTCACCGTTGACAGCGAGGCTATCAAGGTCGAGGGCTCGTCTATGGGCTTGCAGGAGGGCGACACAGTGACCATGCGGGCGTTGGTATGCGGAATGCTGCTCCCCAGCGGTAACGACGCCGCAAATGCGGCAGCCGTTCGTGTCGCGGGGAGCACAGAGGATTTCGTTCGCATGATGAACGAACGTGCAGAACAGCTTGGACTTTCGGACACGCATTTCGTCACACCCTCGGGGCTCGACGATAATACCGACGAGCACTATTCCACAGCGCTCGACATGGCAAGGCTCGCTGCCGAATGCCTGAAAAACGAGGACTTCGCGGCCGTCTGCTCACAGAAGAAGATCAAAGTCCGTTTCGGCTCGCCACCCTATGACAGGACGCTCACGAACACCAACAAGCTGCTCGGCAGTCTTGACGGAGCTATTGGCGTCAAAACGGGATTCACCGACAAGGCGGGGCGCTGTCTGATCTCTGCCTGCGAGAGGAACGGTGCGCGGCTCATCTGCGTTACCTTAGGCGACCCCGATGACTGGCGCGATCATGCGGCGCTTTACGAGAGCTGCTTTGCGAAAATGCACAGTTACAGACTTCCGGGCTCGGGCAAGGAATACTCTGTCAGGACTGCGGGAGGAATGAAGGCGGGCATAACAGCCGTTGCCGCACCGCTCGACATGGTGCTTCCCGAAAGCATAGGCGAAGCGCTCACCGCTAAGGTATGCATCGGCAGGTTCGTTCCCGCTCCCATTGAGAGCGGTGAAAAGGTCGGCGAGATACGCTGGTACAGCGGCGAGGAGCTCATAGCTTCGCGCTCGATAATAGCGGCCGAATCAAACGAACCCCAGAAACCCGTCAAGAACGAGCTGCAAAAAATGCTGCGAAGGATAAACGAGGACATCGGCTCATCGGGCTGAACAAGGCGGAGCTTGCTCCGCTACATATATCCGAACACGGTAAGATAATTCCCGGCGGGAGCCGGCAAGGAGGATATAAAATGGAAAAGGTAAGACTACAGAAGATCATCTCCGACAGCGGGATATGCTCCCGCAGAAAGGCTGAGGAAATGATCGAACAGGGGCGCGTCAAGGTCAACGGACGTCCCTGCAAGCTCGGCGACAAAGCCGACCCGTCCAAGGATATCATCAGCATAGACGGGGAAAAGATACACTACGAGCGCAAGAAAGCTCACAGGTATATCATGCTCAACAAGCCCCGCGGTTATGTAACGACCATGAGCGACGAGCTCGACCGCAAGAACGTTACAGAGCTGCTTGACGGCGTGGGAGAGAGAGTTTACCCCATCGGAAGGCTGGACAAAAATTCCGAGGGACTGCTGCTGTTCACCAATGACGGCGGCTTTGCAAACGACATCATGCACCCATCGCGCCACATCACCAAGACCTACCGAGTGACAGTCCGTCCCGACATTGACGACGAAACGCTGGTGAAGCTCTCGGAGGGCGTTGTCATCGACGGGAAAAAGACACTTCCCTGCACCGTGCTGGTGCTCGAAAAACAGCCCGGAAGAGTGGTGCTGCAAATGACTATCTCGGAGGGCAGGAACAGGCAGATACGAAAGATGTGCGAAGCAGTCGGGCTCGAAGTCGCAAGGCTCAAACGCATCTCGATAGGACCTTTGAGGCTCGGTATGCTGAAGCCCGGCTCATGGCGGGAGCTTCGTCCCGAGGAACTGAGAGCCATCAGAACGGCTATCACTAAAGCCGCTCCCAAGGGCTGAGATAAGGGAAAAGAGTAGGAAAATATTAAATTTATTGTGCTAAATTGTAAATGATAGTTTTTTTGTCGATTTAACTATTGATAAATCGGAATAAATATATTATAATAAAAGTATATCATTGCCTGCCGTTCAAACGGCGGCTCATCATAGGATTGGAGGAAAAGATATGGCTTTAACACTGACTACGCCTGCGGAGCTGAAAGCAGCCGCTGCCGCTCCGAGCAAGGCTAAGGAAAGGCTTACATATCTCTTTGACGACGGAAAATACACGGAGCTTGACGCACTCTCCTCGGGGAGAGAGCTCTGCTCGGTCATCTGCGCTTACGGCAAGGTGGGCGGAAGCCCCTGCTATGCCTTCTCGCAGGATGTTTCGAGAAATCTCGGAGCGCTTGGCATAACCGAAGCCGTCAAGCTCGTGAGAATGCTGGGACTTGCCGCAAGTACGGGACTTCCCGTGGTGGGGATCTATGATTCCTGCGGCGCAGATCTTACCAATGGTCATGCTGCGCTCACGACTTACGGAATGCTTCTTGAAAAGATGTCGAATCTCTCGGGCGTTGTTCCACAGATAGCGGTCATCGCAGGAGTATGCTCGGGTACGGGTGCTCTGCTTGCCGAGACTGCCGATATCGCCATAATCGCCGAGGACGGAGAGCTCTACGGCACTCCCGGCACCGACGGCAGCGCTGACAATGCCGTAAAGAACGGCACTGCTGCGATAAAGGCTGCTGACGATAAGGCTGCGGTAGAGGCTGCAAAGGCGCTCGTGACCAAGCTGCCCCTCAACAACCTCTCGCCCGCTCCCGTTTACGAATACGAGCTTCCGACTGCTGCTTCGGGCACCGACGCGGCTTCCATCGCGGAAAGCGTTTTCGACGGCGGAAGCGTTACCGAGCTTTACGCGGAGTTCGGCAAGGCGGCTTACACCGCGCTTGCTTCTATGGAGGGCGCGACCGTTGGCGTTGCGGCTACCAACAAGACCGCAGGCAAGCTCAGCTCCGAGGACTGCTCGAAGCTCGCGAGGTTCGTCAGATTCTGCGACTGCTTCTCTATACCCGTTGTCACCTTCGTTGATACAGAGGGCTTCGAGGACTGCGGCGAAGGCGCTGTAAAGGGCATGGCAAAGGTCGCTCACGCATATGCTGAGGCTACCACCGCAAAGCTGTCCGTAGTAACGGGCAAGGTACACGGCGCGGCTTTCATAGCCCTTGCGGGTCGCGGCGCAAATGCCGATATGACCTTCGCGCTCGACAGCGCCAAGATAACCGCACTTGCTCCCGAGACCGCTGCCGAGTTCCTTTATCACGATGAGCTCAAAGGCGTTTCCGACACCAAGGCTAAGCGCGGCGAGCTTGCGGCTAAATATGTAAACGAGGAAGGCGATGCATACCTCGCCGCTGCTTCGGGCTGCGTTGACACGGTAGTGACTGCCGCTTCCCTCAGAGCCGAGCTTACCGCGGCTCTCGAACAGCTCTCGGGCAAGAGAGTTTCGAGAAGCCCCAAGAAGCACGGAAATATCCAGCTCTGATCCCAAACATCGACTATAAATTACCGAAAAGGTGGAAATACATATGAAAAGATATAATATCACAGTAAACGGAAAAGCATACGATGTTGCCGTCGAGGAGATAGGCGAAGGCGCTGCTCCCGCGCCTGTAGCGGCACCTGCTCCCGCCGCGGCTGCGCCCGCTCCTGCTGCCGCACCTGCCGCTGTTGCGGACGGCACCAAGGTAAACGCTCCTATGCCCGGTACTATCCTTGACGTCAAGGTTGCCGTAGGCGACACCGTAGCCGAGGGTCAGGCTCTTGCTATCCTCGAAGCTATGAAGATGGAGAACGACATCAATTCTCCCTGCGCGGGCAAGGTGCTCAGCGTAAATGTGAACAAGGGTCAGACCGTTGAAACGGGCACTCTTGTATGCGTGGTCGGCTGACCGCAGTTTTAAACAGAAAGGACAGATGATCTATGGCTAAGCTGGGAATCACCGAGACCGTACTGCGCGACGCTCACCAGTCACTTATCGCCACCCGTATGTCGATCGACGAGATGACCCCGATCATGCAGGAAATGGACAAGATCGGTTATCACTCGGCGGAGGTATGGGGAGGTGCGACCTTCGACGCCTGCATTCGCTTCTTGAACGAGGATCCGTGGGAAAGACTTCGCACCATAAGAAAGGCTATGCCGAATACCAAGCTGCAAATGCTTTTCAGAGGACAGAATATGCTGGGCTACCGTCACTATGCCGACGACTGCGTTGAGTATTTCGTGCAGAAGTCTATAGCAAACGGTATCGACATCATAAGGATATTCGACGCCCTCAACGATATACGCAACCTCGAAACGGCTGTTAAGGCTGCAAAGAAGGAAAAGGGACACGCTCAGATCGCGATATCCTACACGCTGGGTGACGTGTTCACTCACGAATACTATGTGAATTACGCAAAGCAGATCGAATCGCTGGGCGCCGATTCCATATGCATAAAGGATATGGCTGCACTGCTGACGCCATATGAGGCGAGCGCCCTCGTCACCGAGCTGAAAAAGGCTGTCAATATCCCGATCCAGCTCCACACCCACTATACGACGGGTCTTGCTTCCATGTGCATAATCAAGGCTGCGGAAGCGGGCGTTGACGTTGTGGATACCGCTATGTCGCCGCTGGCGCTGGGCACCTCCCACGCTCCCACCGAGTCTATCGTGGCAGCGTTCAGAGGAACGGAGCGCGACACGGGTCTCGATCTCCAGAAGCTCAGCGAGATAAGAGAATACTTCATGGGACTTCGTCAGAAGTACATAGACAACGGTCTGCTCGACCCGAAAATGCTTGCTACCGACGCAAAGACCCTCATCTATCAGGTACCCGGCGGAATGCTCTCTAACCTGCTCTCACAGCTTAAAGCAGCAGGTAAGGAAGACCAGTTCAACGATGTTCTCGCGGAGGTACCGAGAGTTCGTGCGGACGCGGGAAATCCTCCGCTGGTAACCCCTTCCTCGCAGATCGTCGGTACTCAGGCGGTGTTCAACATCATCACGGGAGAGCGCTACAAGACCGTCACCAAGGAATTCAAGGAGCTTGTGCGCGGCGGCTACGGAAGAACTCCCGTGCCGATAGACGATGAGTTCCGCAAGATGATACTCAAGGGCGAGGAGCCCATCACCTGCCGTCCCGCAGACCTACTCGAACCCGAGCTTGACAAGCTCCGCGTCGAGTGTGCCGAGTGGATGGAGCAGGAGGAGGACGTGCTCACCTACGCCATGTTCCCGAAGGTAGCTCCCAAGTTCTTCGAGAACCGCCGCAACAAAAAGTACGGCATAGACGGGGCACATTCCGACAGCGCAAAAAAAGTTCACCCCATCTGAATCATAAAATAACACGGCGGACAGCTTTGTGAGAGCTGTCCGCTTTTGTTCTATCTGCCCTCGGACAAACATATGAATAATTAGATAACGGGGGTGGTCTTATTGAAAAAACAGGGATTCCTTAGAGGGTCTGCGGTGCTGTTCATTATGGTCGCCGTGACTAAAGGGCTGGGGCTGATATACAAGATACCGCTTACCGCGATGCTGGGCGGCAGCGGAATGAGCTGCTATGCAGGAGCTTTCGCAGTATTCACGCCTGTGTTCGCGGCAGCAGCGGCGGGAGCGCCAAACTCAATGAGCAGGCTCGTGTCGGAGCAGCTGGCGCTTGGGTGCGTGAGGAATGCAGTCCGTATAAAGCGCACCGCTATAGGGCTTTTTGCACTGCTCTCGGCAGCATTGACGGCGGCGATGATACTTACCTCACAGACCCTCGCCGAAAAGGTCATAATGATACCGCAGGCTCGGTGGGCGGTCATAGGTATATCGCTTTCACTAATACCCGCCTCAGTCATGAACGTTTACCGCGGCTGGGCAGAAGGCATCGGGAGCATGACCCCCACTGCCTCGTCGGAGATCGCAGAAACGGTCTGCAAGCTCATCTTCGGTATCTCGGGGGCGTATGCGGTCATGAGGTACGCAGAGGACAGCTTCGGGAAATACCACGGCTGTTTCGGGGTCTACTGCACCGATCTTCGGGCGGCTCACATCGCGGCTGCGCCCTATGCGGCAGCTGCGGCTGCTGCGGGCGTTTCGGCGGCTTCATTCGCCGCCTGTGTGTTCATCATTTTTCGCACGAGGAAGCTCTCGCGTGAAGCCGCTGCGGATGTCGGGAATTTTGTACCCGCTAACATCGGAAAGCGCACCGCTGCATTCAGGCTCATGACCTTTGCGGCACCCTCGGCTCTGACGGCTGTTATCGCTACTCTTGCGGGCACTGCCGATCTGCTGACCATACCCCACGGACTAAAACGCGCTATCTCTGCCGACGGACAGCTTTTCGCATTTCTTGAAGCCTATAGTATCGCCGCAGATGATAGGGCGGGCTTCGTCTACGGCTCATACACGGGGCTTGCACTGACTATCTTCGGTCTGCTGCCCACCTTCACGGCTATGCTCGGCAAGAGCGCTCTACCCTCCCTTACCGCCGCCTGTGCAAAGCACGACAGAGCCGCCGCAACTTCGCTGGTCAGCTCCATGTTCCTGCTCTCGGCGGTGATAGCCCTCCCGGGAGGGCTCGGCGTTGTAATACTGTCCAAAGATCTTCTCACTTTGTTCTTTGCGGGCAGAACAGCCGAGATATCCGTCTGCGAAAGCCCATTGTCCATACTGGGACTTGCTGTTATATTCATGGGTATAGCGCTGCCCTGCCTGACAGCTTTGCAGGCGTGCAGCCGACAGGTAGAAGCCATGCTCATAACCATGTTCGGGACGGCACTGAAACTGATACTTAACATAATACTAATACCCGTTCCACAGCTCAACATAAGCGGTGCTGCCATATCCACCGCCATATCGCAGGCAGCCATTTGCTTAGCGGCAGTAACTGCGCTGATACGCGGAACGGGAGCCGAGCTGCGTTGTGTGAAAAAGCTGTTCCTGCCTACGCTCCCCGCGCTGCTGTGTTCATGTACCGTGATACTCACCCAAAATGCCACAGATTCGCTGTTTGCGGAAATATCTCAAAGGCTCGGAGTGCTTCTCTCAATAGCGGCAGGCTCAATTATATGCGGTATTTCCTTTGGTTTATTGTGCATATCGCCGAAAAATGAAATATTTGAGCTTTTTTTCAAAAAAAAGGCTAAAAACCCTTGAAATTTCGGCGAAAATCGGTTAAAATAGATAGTGACCGATTTAATGGAATTTATGTTTTGGCGGTGAATCTTAGTTTTGAGTGAGCTTGATTTTGATAACAGGGCACGAAAACTGCTCGAAAAAGAAAGCTATAACGTTTACGACCTTGCGGAGCTTGTTTCGCTGCTTCGCTGCGAACGCGGGTGTCCGTGGGATAAGGTGCAGACACACGCTTCCATACGCAGGGACTTTTTGGAGGAAACTTATGAAGTGCTTGAAGCCATAGATGCGGATTCTCCCGATATGCTTCGGGAGGAGCTGGGAGATGTGCTGTTGCAGGTGGTGTTCCACACCGACATCGAGAAAGACGCGGGACACTTCGATCTTGATACAGTTGCGGATGAGGTGTGCAAAAAGCTGATACTTCGTCACCCTCACGTATTCGGCGAAGTCAAGGCTGACACTCCCGAACAGGTGCTCAAAAACTGGGATGCCATCAAAATGGACGAAAAACATCAGGAGAATTACACCGAGACACTTAAAAGCGTGCCGAAGGTGTTCCCCTCGGCGATGAGGGCGCAGAAGCTCGGCAAACGCGCGGGGCGTGCGGGCATAGACTTTGCGGATATCTCAGTAGCGGAAAAGCTCCTTGCGGAAAGAGCCGCGGCAGGCGCAGATACCTCGGAGCTGATGTTCCTCTGTGCGAATATTATCCGCATGAAAGGCGGCGACGCAGAAGAGGAGCTTGAAAGGCAGTGCGAGGCTTTTATCGAACGCTTCGGCAAGATAGAAAACAGCGGAAAGCTCGCCGTTACAGAACCCTCGGAACTGTATTTTAAGAAGGAAGATTAAGCGGAAAATGCTTATATAAATAATTTATGGAGGTTTTAATCAATGAAAAAGGCAGAACTCGTTAGTGCTATTTGTGATAAGGGCGGCTACGCCAGCAAGAAGGAAGCAGAGAAGGCTCTGAACGCAGTTATCGACACTATCACCGATGTGCTCGTATCGGGAGATAAGATCACACTCGTAGGCTTCGGCACCTTCAAGACCAAGTTCAGCGAGGAAAGAATGGGCAGAAATCCCCGCACAAAGGAGCCCAAGCTCATTCCCGCCAAGACCGTTCCCGTATTCAAGGCAGGTCAGGCTCTCAAGGACGCTGTAAACAAGAAGTAAGATAAACGGGCAGACTTCCGCAGTCGCGGAGTCTGCCCTTTAAGGTAGTAAATATGAGACTGGATAAATACTTGAAAATAACGCGCCTGATAAAACGGCGCACCGTTGCCAACGAAGCCT
The DNA here is from genome assembly GCA_902781565.1 of uncultured Ruminococcus sp. Taxonomy (GTDB): domain Bacteria; phylum Bacillota; class Clostridia; order Oscillospirales; family Ruminococcaceae; genus YE71. Next base: position 20,915 of record CACZJT010000001.1, on the reverse strand, counting down.
GCGACGCGGGCAAGATCGAGGTGAACGGCAAGGTCGCCCGCGCGTCATACGATGTGAAGATAGGCGACATTATCGCCATAAACATGGGTCAGCGCCCCATCAAGGTCGAGGTGCTGAATGTTTCGGAATACGCGACCAAACAGAACGCCGCCGAAAACTACAGGCTCGTTGACTGAAAGGCTCCCTCGGGAGTCTTTTTTATTCGGAAAGCGAGAGGTACTCGTCAGCCGAAACAGCGCAGGAGGCTCCGTCAGCGGCGGCTGTTATGACCTGACGAAGGTGCTTGGTGCGGACATCTCCCGCGGCGTAGAAGCCCTCAACGGAAGTCCTGCCCGTTTCATCGGCGACGATATAGCCGCCGTCAAGAGCGAGACCTTCGAGAGCCGACACCGCCGCCGTATTCGGCAAAGAGCCTATTGCAGTGAACACACCGTCAACGTCAATGGTGCGTATACTTCCCTGCTGATCGACTTCTACTCCCGCGACCTTGCCTTCGCCTAAAACGCGGCTCACCTTCGCATTAAGCACAAGCTCGATATTCGGAGCGTTCTTTACCTGTCCCACGATGGTCTTGTTAGCTCTGAAGCCCTCCCTGCGGTGGATAAGATAGACCTTATCTGCCAGCTTTGAAAGATACAGCGCGTCACCGAGAGCCGTATCGCCGCCGCCGACGACTGCGACCGTCTTGCCCTTATAGAACATACCGTCGCAGACAGCGCAGTAGGAAACGCCGCTCAGCCCGTCACCCTCCACGCCGAGCCTGCGGTTCACTGTCCCTGCCGCGTAGATGACAGTCCTGCCCTCTACGGTCTTGCCCGATACAGCTGCGGTAAAATTGCCCTCGGGAGTCTTTGATATCGCCGTTACCTCGCCGTCAAGGAACTCCGCTCCGAGGGCGACCGCGTGACTGCGGAACTTCTCGCCAAGATCGTAACCGTTCTCCCCGGGCAGTCCGAGGTAATTATCCACCCTGTCCGTTACAGCTATCTGACCCGTACCCATGTACTCCTTTTCGATGACAACAGCCTTTCTCTGCGCACGAGCCGCATACACCGCCGCCGAAAGCCCCGCAGGACCGCTTCCGATTATCAGAATATCATACATAACAAATACCTCCTGTGAATAGATTTTGATAAATTCAATTTAGCTAAATTGATTATACCACATTTTTCACCGCTTGTCAAGTACCTTTGAAAAAGATTTTACTTTCAACACTTGAATTATACCCATTTTTCTGTTAAAATAGTAATGTATGCTAAAATATTGTGAAAGAGTGAGACCAATGACCCTTTACGAGAAGATGACAGGCACGCCGATACCGAAGCTGATACTTACACTTTCGGTGCCGACGATAATATCCATGCTTGTGACGAACATTTACAACCTTGCCGACACCGCCTTTGTAGGACAACTCGGGACAAGTGCCAGCGGCGCGGTAGGAGTGGTGTTCGGGTTCATGGCTGTCATACAGGCATTCGGCTTCATGTTCGGGCAGGGCTCGGGAAGCATAATCTCGCGGGCGCTTGGGAAAGGCATGAACGAATACGCCTCGGCACACGCTTCTATGGGCTTCTGCGCCTCATTCGTATGCGGGGCGATCATCTCGGCTATCGGGGCTATATTCCTTGACGATATAGTGTACCTCCTCGGCAGCACCGAAACCATAGCACCCTACGCCAAGACCTACATCACCTATATCATCATTTCAGCGCCTTTCATGAGTTCGAGCCTTACGCTCAACAATATCCTGCGCTACGAGGGCAAGGCTCTGCTTGGAATGATAGGTCTCATGACGGGAGCGGTGCTGAACATTGCCGCCGATCCTTTCTTCATGTTCGTGCTGAAAATGGGTATAGGCGGAGCGGGGCTTTCGACTGCGCTCAGCCAGTTCATCAGCTGGGGGATATTGCTCGCCATGTTCCTGTCCGGAAAAACGGTCACTAAAATAAGTCTTTCCGACCTCAGAAACAGCAGGCTGTATTACCTGCTTAACATCATCGTCACGGGCTTTCCGAGCCTGCTTCGGCAGGGGCTCAACAGCTTCTCCACGGTGCTTCTGAATGCCCGCTGTGCGGTCTACGGCGACGCGGCTGTTTCTGCTATGAGCATAGTGACCAGAATAATCTTCTTCGCCTTCTCGATAGCACTGGGTATCGGGCAGGGTTTCCAGCCCGTTTCGGGATTCAACTACGGCGCGGGGAAATACTCGCGGCTTCGCAAGGCATTCCGATTCACGGCGCTTGCGTCTGAGGGGATAATCCTCGTAGGCTGCGTTATACTGACGATATTTGCGGGCAGCCTTGTGGGGATTTTCCGCGACGACCCCGATGTCATCGAGATCGGTACAAGGGCGCTGCGGCTGCAAGCGATATCACAGATCGTTCTCCCCGTCTGCATGACGATAGAGATGCTCTACCAGAGCACGGGAAAACGGCTCGGAGCGTCGCTGCTCTCCTCCATGCGAAGCGGTCTGCTGTTTATCCCCACACTGTTACTGCTTGCGCGATACAGAGGTCTTGCGGGCATTCAGGAAGCGCAGCCAATTGCGCTTGTGCTGTCGCTGCCGCTGACTATTCCCTTCGCGGTGCATTTCTTCAACAAGCTCCCCCGCGAGGACAAAGAAGCTCCCCTCCCCGAAAAAGAACAATGACAAAAAAGACTTCCCCGCTCTTTCAGGGAAGTCTTTTGTCAGCTTATGCTCTCGATCCTCACATCGTTGGTTTTTTCATCGACCTTTTCTATTGTTAGGCTGTAACGGTACTCGTTGCCGCCACAGGTCACTGTGAGTTCTGTTGTGCCGAATTTCTTAGCGTCTATGCGTACATAATCGTCCTCGGGTATCGTTACCATTACATCGGCAACGGACGTATCCGAAACGGTCACAACCGCCGTTTCGTTAAGCACGGGGTCATTGGGGAGCTGAACGGCGGTGATAAAGCCCACCTCGGGGGTCATCAAGCTGTAGATCACGGCGCCCGCAGCGGGTATCGCGAAGGCTGCTATCTTCTGCTTGATGTCCGAGGTGAAAACAAACACATAAAGAACTGTCTGACCCACACAGAACAATGCCGCAATCAAATGCTTTGGGAACGCTTCGACAGTGTTCTTGAAGTACCCCCATGCGGTGAATAACAGCAGACAGAGTATCGGCGAAAATATCAACAGGCTCAGCCAATTCTTTTTCTTGATGAACCACCCGATAAACGCGGCGGGAAAGGTCAGCAAAGTGATGATGAACCAATATTTGTAATAGCGGAATATGCCGAAGCCGTCCTGAGTGAACGGAACCTGGAACAAGTAAATGAGCGGCTGACTGATAAGGAAAAACAGGAAAGTTTTGACCGCCGATTCGAGGGGCTTCTTGCAGTTTGACATTATCACCACCGCGAAAAGCACCCATGCTTCCGTGGTGACGCCCATTTGCATGAAAGAGGTATCCTTGAACAGCGGCACGGTCAGGAACACCGCCGTCAGGATCGCCGAACCAACAGCCATAAGCACGACCGTGAGCATACTCATATTAAGCCCGCCGAAGAGCTTGTCAAAGACCGAGCTTCGGGAAACTTCTTTTTCTTCCACAAAACACACTCCCTAAAAAGTATAACAAAAGAACATGACGATGATTCGCCATGTTCTTTTCTTTCAGAGCTGATACCCGGATTTGAACCGGGGACCTCATCCTTACCAAGGATGTGCTCTACCGACTGAGCCATATCAGCACCTTAACTATGTTAAGCTGTCAATTTTGATCGCTCTCAACTGACATATAATATTATACACTATTAAGGCGCTTTTGTCAATAGCAAATCAAAATTTTATTTTGAACGTTTTGTAAATATTAAAAAGACATTCTGTTGATTCAGAGCAGGATCACCGCCGCGGATTCCGGCGGCATCACGAGCTTCTGCTCATCGTGGGTCAGGTGCGGGACGCCCTTTCCAACCGAATAGAGAACGCTTCCGTTCAGCTGCTTTGGCAGGCTGTAGGTGCGTTCGGAGGGGTTTATCATGACAGCTATGCGCTCCCCGTCCTCCCTGTCCTCGGTGCGTAGGTACACCAGCGGGTACCCCGAAGTCACGAACTTAACCTTTCCGCGGCTCTGCAAAGCCTTATGCTCGGAGCGCAGAGCCGTGAGCCTTTTTACCTCACGCATGAGGGTGTCGCGGGAGAGAAGCTGATTCTCGGCAGTGGGACGGTCGGGAGAAGGGTCAATGGGCAGATAGAGCTTTTCGGGGGCGGCAGTCGAAAAGCCCGCATTTGGAGAATCATCCCACTGCATGGGAGTGCGCGAGCCCGTCCGACCGTAGCCGCCCTCCTTGGAGGTCAGCCCCTCCACGTACCTCATGCCCAGCTCGTCACCGTAATAGATGAACGGCGCTCCCGGCATGGTCAGCAGGAACGTGAACGCGAGCTTCATCTCCTCGGGGTCGAGAAAACGCCTCATTCTGTCCATGTCGTGATTTCCCGAAGGTATGCATATCAGTCCGCTGCCGCCCGTCCCGGCGTAATTCTCGGTGTAGGTGCGGACAAAAGCCTCAGCCGTACCTTTGCCGCGGCGGGAGAAAAACGGCTCCTCGCAGCGGAAAAGGTCGTTGTAATGAGAAGGTCCGAAGTGCAGCAGAAAGTCCATGTGAAATCCGCCCGCCAGCGACTTATCGGGCTCGCCCCATTCCGATATCAGCACCGCGTCGGGGTACTCCCTGTCAAGGAAGGCGCGGAAGTCCTGCCAGAAAGCGATATTTGCCGAGCCGTCGGGGTCGTTCTTTACGAGCGAACCTGCCATATCCACGCGGAAGCCATCGCAGCCTTTATCGAGCCAGAATCGCATGACGTCCTTTATCGCTTCCCGGGTGGCGAGGGGAGCGGGGGCGTCGGGCTTCATCTGCCACGGACGCTCGGGGTGAGCAAATCCGTAATTCAGCGCGGGCTGGTGGGTAAAGAAATTCACCGCGCAGCTCCCGTCACGCTCGAAAAAGCCGCGAACGCACCCCATTCCCTCGGGAGATTCCCATATGCTGTCTGTCCAGATGTATCTGTCGCTGTATTCGTTTCTCTCGGCGGAGCAGGACTTCAGGAACCACTCATGCTCCATAGAGGTATGCCCGGGGACGAGGTCGAGAAGGATATGCATATCACGCCTGTGTACCTCCTCAAAGAGGTAAGCCAGCTCCTCGACCGAGCCGTAGCGCTCGGCTACACGCTTATAGTCGGAGACATCGTAGCCCGCGTCAAGAAAGGGCGAGTCAAAGCAGGGATTGAGCCATATCGCGTTGCAGCCCAGCGACCTGACGTGATCCAGCCGCTGCACGATACCGCGGATATCCCCTATCCCATCGCCGTTCGAATCCATAAACGACTGCGGATATATCTCGTAAAAAACAGCATTGTCCAACCATTTCGGCATTTCCGATACCTCCCTCCGCAGATCTAAAGTCTGCGTCATCTTCGTAAATTATACCACATTTTCGGTGGATTGTCAATCGTTTTTGTTGCAAAAGGCGTTGACAATATCGGGATTTGATAGTATAATTATTTCGTAAGCACCCAATTCAAAGGAGGAAGATCATGGAAATACTGTCTGCGGAAGGAAATGAGCGTTTCGTACTGCTTGACGGGGAGTATTTGCCGCAGATGGCGGAGCTTTACAGGAGCGCCTTTGCGGGCGAACCCTGGAACGACGACTGGAGCGACACCGCACAGCTCATGGAGTACATAAAAGAGATCTCGGGCGCATATAATGCCCTTAACTACGGACTTCTTAACGGCGAAAGGCTCGTCGCCCTCTCTATCGGAATGATACGACACTGGTGGGAGGGCACGAACTACAACATCGAGGAATTCTGTGTAACTCCCGATCGGCAGGGAGAGGGCATCGGAACGCGGTTCATGGCGCTGATCCGGACGGATATCCGAAAGCGAGGGATCGCGGGCATTTTCCTGCAAACGGACAGCGACAAGCCCTCATACGGGTTCTATCACAAAAACGGTTTCTTCGACCTTGATACCCATGTGAGCCTTTACAAGAAGCTGTGACGTTCCACACAAAAGCGGCAGTCGGATAACTGTCGCTTTTGTTCATCTTTACGATTATGAGCAATTATCAAAGGTTACTTCTTGACATATCACTTTATATATGATAAAATAACATTAAACCATACTAAGTATATAGGCTATATGTGAAAAGGTGATACTATGGATAAGAACAGTCTTGATGAAGCTCTGTACAACAAATATATAGCACCCACCGACAGACCCGTAAGCACATCTATCGGCATTGAGATAGAACTGCCCGTCGTGGAGCTTTCGGGCAATCCTGTCGATGAGCGAGTCGTTATCGAAACGGCTGACAGGTTCCGCGGGCATTTTTCCTTTGAGCCCGAGGGGATAGACGATAACGGCAACATCAACTCCATGACCCACAGAGGATCGGGGGATAATCTGTCCTTTGACTGCTCTTATTCAAACCTCGAACTCTCTCTCGGAAAGAGCGACGAGCTGAACCGCCTTCATGAGAACTTCGCGAGATATTACAGCTACCTGCAATCTACCCTGCTCCCGCAGGGGTACACCCTCACTGGCATGGGGATAAACCCGAACTACAACATCAACCACAACAAGCCCGTCCCCAATGAGCGCTACAGAATGCTGTACCACTATCTGCACTCCTACCGCAGGTATGAGGACACTATCAATATGCGCTTCCACGACCGCCCCGATTTCGGCACATTCACCAGCGCTTCGCAGGTACAGCTCGATGTCAGGCGAGATGAGCTGATAGATACCCTAAACGTTTTCACCATGCTGGAGCCGTACAAATCGGTTCTTTTTGCGAACTCATATCTGCCCGATTATCCCGAATACCTCTGTGCGAGGAATATGCTTTGGGAGCACAGTATGCAGGGCTTCAACCCCCATAACGTCGGAATGTTCACAAAGCCCCTCGAAAGCGTTGACGAGCTTATAGAATACATCAAATCCCAGTCGGTCTACTGCACCATGCGGGAGGGAAAATACATCGACTTCAAGCCCACCGCCGTTGGAGAATTCTTTGCCCTCGAAAAGGTGAGCGGCGAATACTTTGACGGGTCGGGCTACAGGGAGACAGAATTTGCTCCCGAGGAAAATGACCTTAAATATCTCCGTACATTCAAATTCGAGGACCTGACCTTCCGGGGGACTATCGAATACAGAAGCTCCTGCACCCAGCCGATTCGGGACGTTATGACCGTTGCGTCATTCCATACAGGGCTTTCGGGCAAGATAGGCGAGCTGGCGGAACTTATCGGAAACGACCGCACCCTTTACTCCCACGGTTACACCGCCGCGGAGCTTCAGGATATGCTATCGAAGTACGAGATACCCGCCTTCATCGACCGCAAGGGACTCTCGGCACAGCTTATCGCCATTCTCGACATAGCCTCCGAGGGCTTGAAGGAGCGCGGCAAAGGCGAGGAAAGATTTCTGGGCGCTCTTTACGAACGCGCCGAAAGACTTACGAATCCCGCGCGGGAAATGGTGACGGGCATGAAAAACGGTGCGGATATCCGCAAATACATAGAAGATTATTCCCTGCTCTGAGAAAGGCACACATATGAAAAATGAACTGTTTTACAAAGGCTTTTTCGGGCTGGAAAGAGAAACTCTGCGGGTGGACAGCAGCGGAAAGCTCGCACAGACGCCCCACCCCTTCGGCGACGATGAACAGGTAACAAGAGATTTCTGCGAAAACCAGATAGAGCTGATAACGCCCGTATGTCGGAGCGTAAAAGAAGCCCTTCGGGAGCTGGGAAGGCTCGACGAAAGGGCGCGGCGGGAGCTTGAAAAATGCGGCGAAAGGATATGGCTCTACTCAAATCCTCCGCACTTTGAGAGCGAGGACGAGATACCCGTGGCGAACTTCACGGGGGAACACTCGGGAAAGCGTGCCTACAGAGAACTGCTCGAGCGGCGGTACGGAAAGCGGCTGATGCTCTTTTCGGGGATACACTTCAATTTCTCCTTTGATGACGAATACCTCCGCACTCTCTGCGATGAGAGCGACTTCAAAAAATGGCGGGACGGGTTTTATCTGCGGCTCTACAAGCAGCTGAGCGTTCACAGCTGGCTGCTGCTCCTGCTGACGGCTTCGAGCCCCTATCACGACCGTTCCTTATGGGCGGACGGCGCGAACGGCGTCGTCCGCAGCAGGTATTCCTCGATACGCAACAGCGAGAAGGGCTACTGGAACGAGTTTATCCCCGCCCTCGATACATCGACCCTCGGGGGATTCGTCGAGAGCATAAAGGACTACGTCCGCAAGGGAGCGCTCTTCTCGGCAAGCGAGCTTTATCTGCCTGTTAGACTGAAACCGAAGGGCATAAATCACATCGACAATTTTTCGGAGGGTATCAGCCACATCGAGCTCAGAATGTTTGACCTCGACCCTGCCGCACCCCTCGGGACAGACGAGCGTGATATGGGATTTGCGCACCTGCTGATAATGTACCTCTCGCAGCAGGAGGACTTTGACTTCACGGCACAGCTGCAAGAAAAGGCAGTGCTCGATCACAGAAAAGCAGCGCTTTACGATCTGTCGGCTGTCACGATAGACGGCTTGCCGATACTCGAAAGAGCAAAGCAGATACTTGACGGCATGAGGAGCTTTTTCGCGGAGGACAGCTTCGCCGCGGAGATCATCGGCTATGAGGAAAGCAAGCTCCGCAGCAGACCCTGTGAGAGGATAAGGGCAGAAGAAATATACGGATAGAGGGTGATAGGAATGTGCGAGCTGTTCGGGTTTTCGGCAGCTAAAGAAACTGACGTCGGCGAATATCTGAGGACTTTTTTCTCTCACAGCGACAAGCACCCTCACGGCTGGGGGCTGATGTACGGGAGCGATCACCGTATCATCAAGGGTGCGGAACAGGCTTCGCAGAGCATGATGCTACGCCGTGTAACGGAAACGCTGTCACCGCAGAGGTCGGTGCTTGCGCATATTAGATACGCGACGGTGGGTTCCATAAAGCCCGAAAACTGCCACCCGTTTTCGGGAGAGGACATCACAGGACGGGTCTGGACTATGATACACAACGGCACTATCTACTCGGGCGGACAGACCTACCGATACCTTAACTCCCAGACGGGTGACACAGATTCCGAGCGTCTGTTCCTGGCATTCCTTGACAGAATGAACCGTTCGCTCGTCAGGGGCAGCGATTCCGAGCGGGAGAGGTTCAGGGTCGTGAGCGGCTTCATAGCCGAAAATGCTCCGAGAAACAAGCTCAATCTCATGATATTCGACGGAGAGCTTCTGTACGTACATAAGAATATGAAAAACACCCTGAGCTTCAAAAATACAGAGGACGGGATCGTTATCTCCACCGGATCACTTGACGGGGGCGAATGGCTCCCGTTCCCTATGGCACAAGTCATCGCTTACAAAGACGGCACCGAGATCTTTCGCGGCGACCGTCACAAGGGTATCTTCATACCGAACCTCGAATACATCACCGCGCTTGACGCTATGAATATATGAAACAGCAAAGGCTGTACGTCCGAGAACGTACAGCCTTGTTTATTTGGCAGAAACGATCTTTATTCCTTGTCCTTCCTGTTCTTTATCACAACAAACGCTGCGGAAGCAAGAAGAGCGGTAGCAACGAACGCCTTACCTGTGCCCGAGCCTGTGCTCGGGTTGCCGTTGTCGCTGCTTGCAGCTGCGGAAGCCTGAGGAGCGGCGGTACTGCCCGACACGGCTGCTGCGGGAGCTGCCGAAGAGCTTTCATCTCCGACGAAGTGGGTCGGGGCGTTCTCGGGAACGTGGTCAAACGGATCGCCGTAGCCGCGGTAGGTGTGGTTAAAGAGCTTAGTATTCGTGCTGACAGGAGTTACGGGAACCGAAGGTTCATCGGGAACCGATGAATCATCGGGAGTAGAGGAGTCATCGGGCTTTGACGAATCATCCGGAGCGGAGGAATCATCGGACTTCGACGAATCATCCGGAGCGGAGGAATCATCGGGCTTTGACGAATCATCCGGAGCGGAAGAATCATCGGGCTTCGACGAATCATCCGGAGCGGAGGAATCATCGGGCTTCGACGAATCATCGGGAGTCGAGCTGTCATCGGGTGTTTCGGGAGTTTTTTCCTCGTAAGTAAGTCCGAAACCGAAGGGATAAAGTATCTCATTGGTGTACTTGTAGCTGCTGCCGACCGTGAAGATATCTACGGGAAGCTTTCCTGTCGGAGTGTTCTCACCGAAAATGGTCATAACGCCTGCGGGGATATTCGGACCGTATGCGGGAAGCTCGCCGTTATACTCGGTGGGCAGAGTGGTCATCTGTTTATTGCCGAGAACCGTCAGCAGAGCATCCGCTTCGGGGTATCTTGCAAGGTCATACGGGAGGTGTACACTCATAACAACGACCTTCTTACCCTTGCTGTGAGCATAGTCTATCATACCGTCGATGAACTTGGAAACTGTGCCGTTATAAGAATTCTCGGGGTCGAGGCAAGCCTGCGCCCACATATTGCTCTCGATGATAACAAAGCTCGAATCCTCGACGTCCTTCTCGAACTGCTCGGGAACTGTTCCGTCCACCTCGTCATAGACATTATAAACAGCCTGAGCGGTCGAGGGTACATAGCCGTTCTGCTTCAGGTATTCAAAGCTGTATTGGAGTGCTGTATCGCCGTCCGACCAGGGATAGAAGAAAGCGACCTTATCGTTATCGCCCAGCTTTATAGGCAGAAGATCGTCATCGTTCTTCACGAGGGTGACAGCCTTCTTGGAGATTTCCATTTCCTTGTCGTGGTGCTCCTTGGAGCCTACGATGGAAAGTGCGTCCGCGACCTTAGTCTCAATATCACGGCTGTCCTCGTCAAAAAGCCCCCTCTTGTATTTCAGCTCGATAATACGTCTGCATGACTCGTCGATACGGCTCTCGGGTATCGTGCCATCATTGACCAATTCCTCCAGCTTGTCGAGATAGGTCTCCATCTTTTCGATATCAGCGGGGCAATATGTTGCAAAAGGTGCTAACAGCATATCGGCGCCCGCGTTTATCGTAAGCACGGCGGTATCATAAATATCGTAGTTCTTTGTAAGAGCGTCCATCTCCATGCCATCGGTGATGATAACGCCGTCAAAGCCCATATCTCCGCGAAGAATATCGGTAAGTATGGTCTTGGAGAGGGTCGCGGGAAGGTAAACCTGATCGCCCGACGTGATCGAGGTATAGGTCTCTGTTTCGATCTGCGGGAACTGGATATGTGCGGTCATTATCATGTCAACGCCGCCATCAATAGCAGCCTGAAAAGGCACAAGCTCGTTTTCTTTCAGCTCATCGTAGCTTCTGTCTATGAGCGGCAGACCCGTGTGGCTGTCAACGTCGGTATCTCCGTGTCCCGGAAAATGCTTGGCACAGCCAATGACCCCGTTCTCCGAAAGACCGTTTATGAACGGAATGCCCATTTCACTGACCAGATCGGGGTCGGAGGAGAAAGCGCGCAGGTTTATTATCGGGTTCGCAGGATTATCGTTCACGTCCATAGAGGGCGCGAGATCCATGTTTATACCTACAGCCCTAAGCTCTTCGGCGATGATCCTTGCGTTTTCATAAGCAAGCTGCGGATCGCGGGTAGCGCCTAATGCCATGCTTCCGCAGGTGTTGGTACCCGTTCCGAGGCGGACTATCTTTCCGCCCTCCTGATCGGCTGCGATGGCGTAAGGTATCTTGTACTCACCGCTCATGGCAGCGTCCTGTATCGAATCCGTCAGACGTACAGTCTGCTCGGTGCCTACCACATTCTGTGCGTAAAACACCACGCCTGCAAAGCTGTATTTCTCAAAGAATTCCCTCAGATCCTCATTGAGAGTTTCGACACCTACATAATTAGCGGGGTCGTTGTCCTCGCTCCAGACACGTGCATCGAGAAAGATCATCTGTGCGAGCTTCTGTCTGAGCGGGAGCTGTTCGGTAAGCTCTGCCGCGAATTCGTAAGGGCTCTTCTCCCCCTCGGGCTCATCGGCTGCCGCCGTCACGCAGAGCATTGACGTAAGACTTGCCGCAAGAGCCAGTCCCGTGCAGGCTGCCAGAAGCCTTTTCAAAAACCTTGGTCTCATGTTTATCCTCCTTGAATTTTTTACTCCGCAGGTTTGTTATTTCTGTATGACCTGCGATAATTAACATTATAACATATATCGGCACTTATTTCAAGCCCGAACAAATGATTTGTTCACTTTTACATCGGCGTTATCACGTTTATCACCACGAAAACAATGATAAAGAACACCGCCCAGAACGTATGCTGCCGCCACTTGCTCACGAGAAGTCCCACAAACTCGCGGACAAAGGCGTTCGGCCAGAAATACCACTTTGTACGCGCACCGATACCCTCGGCGTTAAGTCCTTCGTTTTTCGAGATGATACCGCTTCGCAGCACATGATATTCCGAGGTAGAAAAAACTATCTCGGGCACGCTTTCCGTCTGCATGATCTTTTCGAGGGAAAACCGCATATTCTCCCGCGTGCAGACCGACTTGTTTTCGGGAATTATCCTGCTCTCGGGGATCCCCTTGGAAATGAGGTAGTTCCGCATGGACTCCGCTTCGGATATGACCTCATCGTCACCCTTGCCGCCCGAGGGTACGAACACGGGCGCTGTACCCGTCTTTTTCTGCTGTTCCTCGGCAAAGGCTAACGCCCTGTCTATCCGTCCTTGAAGCAGCGGGAGCGGCGTTCCGTCGTCGGCGATACCGCAGCCCAGAATAATTATATGTGTCTTGTTCATAGCGGGCTTCTGACGTGCCGCCAGCATTCCGCAGATCGACGCCGAAAGGAGCATAGCCTCAAAGTAGGCGAACAGCGTTTCGTAAACGCTCATCACGGTGTTGAATACCCTTATAGCCTGCTCGCTGCCGCTTATGAAAAAAGTTCCGATAAAGAAGCTCACAAGATATCCGCCGATGATAAGCCCGCTCATGATGAAGCCTAAGAGGTTCGCAAAGCGCTTGCCCTCCTTCTTTATGAGCGAAACATTGCTCACAAACAGCGACACCGCGAACACCAGCATAACAGGCAGGCAGATCGTCAGAAACGCCGCTCCCGCACTTCTTATAATGCTGTAATACTGCATCATTCCGATAGTATCGGTATCGCTCTCCGCTTTGAGATAAAACAGATGTATCAGCAGGCTCGTGAGGAAAAGCGCCGTACCTCCGAGAAAAAGCGTATTGTAAGAAAACAGCTCATGTCTGCATCGGATAACGAAGGACGCGATCAGGTGCGCCGTTACCGAGGTGACATAGAACTCGAACAGAATTATCATCTGTCGATAGCCCGAGAAATTACCGCAGGACATATCATATATCATACCGCCCGGAAGGACTTGGACATATTCGATGTTCACGCCCCCGATCTGATCGGGAGGCGGTTCTCTTTCGATAAATACCTTACCCTCGCCCTTTGCCATTACTATCATGTGATGAGGGTCGTGGGGGTCTGTCCGGATATCGACTATACCGTTTTGCGGCTTGAACTCCGACGCAAAGGTGTTATCGGGGAGGTAGATATCCAGCTTGCCTGCGTTCACAGACGCACTGATGAAGGTCAGTACGATAAACAATACCGTAAGTCCAAGGCACAGGAAGCCTATCGCCCTGAGTGCTTTTCTGTATCGCGGCAATACCGATCTCCCCTTTCCCCGCCGAGCGGGAATTTACTTATCTATAGTCTTGGTTATGGTAAGGATATTCTGTCCGTCCTTGTATTCGTAGCTCACATCGTCCATGGTCTTTTTGACCATGAATATCCCCAGTCCGCCTTTTTTGCGGTTCCTGACGGGTATTTTCAGATCGGGGTCGGGCTTTGCGAGGGGATCGTAGGGCTTACCGTTGTCGATAAAGCTGATGACGACCGAGATAGGGTCTTCAAGTATCTCTACCCTTATCTGTGCGGGACCTATCTCGGGGTCGTAGGCGTAGCTGGAGATATTGACGAATATCTCCTCCACCGCCACATCTATCTGAGTGATGATCCGTATCCCGCAGTCAAGAGCTTCGAGCTCTCCGTCAACAAATTCCAGCACCCGAGGAAGGTTCGTCCTTTCAGCAAGGATATCAATTTCCTTCATAGCCGTTTCCTCACTCAATATTCAGATCGTCGATAAAGCCCGTAACCTCGAAAACGTCCATGATCTCGGGGCAAACGTTCCGGAGCACCATGCTCCCCTGCTCCTCCATGACCTGCATGGCGGTGAGAAGAATGCGAAGCCCCGCGCTGGAGATATATTTCAGATCCTTCATCTCGAACACGAGCTTTTCTACGCCTTCAAGTGCAGGCTCAAGCTGTTTCTCAAGCTCGGGGGAAGTGATGGTGTCAAGTCTTCCCTCGATCGCTACTGTGAGTTCGGTCCCGTTTCTGTTCATTGTTACGTTCATAATAATTACCTCCGTTATTTTGAAAGGGTAATACCCAACATTGTCAGATCGTCGAACTGCGGCGCTTCACCTACGAATCCGTTCACCGCGTTATGTACGGCTGTCAGAAGCTCCTCGGGAGAATCGCTGTCCACCGCGTTCAGAGTATCCACCAGCCTCTCGGTGCCGAACATCTCCTCGGCGGCATTGGTCGCTTCGGGAACACCGTCGGTATAGACGAAAAGCGTACCGCCCTTTTGCAGGGTGAATTCGTACTCCTTGTACTTCTTGTTCTTCATTCCGCCTATTACAAAGCCGTGCTTGTCCTTGAAAAGCTCAAAGCTGCCGTCGGGCTGTCTTATCACGGGATACTCATGACCCGCGTTCGCGGCGGTGATCTTGCCAGTAGATATTTCGAGTATGCCGAACCATACGGTCACGAACATCTTCTGCTTGTTGTTCTTGCAGATAGTCTCGTTAGTCTTTTCGAGCACCTCATGAGGAGAGAGCCCCATAGTCGCATAGTTGTTTATGAGCATTTTGGACATCATCATAAACAGCGCGGCGGGAACGCCCTTTCCCGAAACATCGGCGATCGTCATTGCAAGGTGATCTTCGTCGATAAGGAAGAAGTCGTAGAAATCCCCGCCGACCTCCTTTGCGGGAGTCATGGAAGCGAATATGTCAAATTCCTTCCTGTCGGGAAAGGCGGGAAAATCGCTCGGGAGCTGGCTCGCCTGAATGGACTTTGCCATATTGAGCTCTGCCGAAGCTCGTTCTCTTTCAGCCGCAAGTCTGATGTTCTCGGTGTTGTATCGCTCCAGCTCACCCGTCATCTCGGAGATATTCTCGGCGAGAGCGGTAAATTCGTTATTACCCTTGATGCGGCTCATTCTCTCCGCAACAGCGCCGCTGTTCTTATCGGCTATGTAATCACGTACAGTGCGCTGTATCCTTGTGAGCGGATCGACCGCCTTGAAATACAGAAGCATATACAGGATTATCGCCGCTGTTAGAACACCGTAAAGACCGATCATCGCCGATCTTCTCATGACCGCGACGGTGTTCTCCACGAATGTTTCCCACTCATACGCAAGCCCTACGACGGCTATCACTTCACCATCTATTATGTAAGGCTTGTAGCCGATATAGAAATCCTCCGAATCTGTAAAGTCATCAAACCTCTCGAAAACGATCTTATCGCTTTTTTTGTCCAGGATATCCTGTATAACGGTGTGTTCCTCGGGAGAAAAATCTATCACATCTCCGAGCCTTCTGCTTATTCCGCAATTGCTGTATTCGGATATTATCACTGCTTTTCCGTTGTCCTGAACATCAAGAACAAAGACGATGTCGGCATGGGTCTGATGAGCTTCATATTCTACGGAATAATCAACGCTCTGATAATGCGATTTAGCGCAGAAACGCTGCACTATTTCGGAGGACGCCAGCAGCCACTCGGGTTTCCACAGATCGGGTTCTTCGATATGTTCATCAAATGCAGCCTCCTCCTCCGGAGTTATATCGGAGAGCACAATTTCCGGGTACTTCTCCCAGTAATCTATATACCAACGCTCATCGGAAGACGTACTGAAAAAAACGCTTTCTTCGATCTGTTCGAGCTGGCGTTCCATATTGCTGTTCTGCGATTCGGCGTATGCTTCATAGGTACTTTCCGCCATCGAGAACACTACCGATGCTAGCATTACCAAAAACACGGGCACTATGATTATGCTTATCTGAAATATGAGTTTCTTTCTCTTTTTTAACTTTTTCATCTGCTTCCTCTTTATCCAAAAGTGGGTCGTACCCAAAATGAGTTCTGATGATACTATACTGTATTATATTTTAACATACTTTTTAATATTTGTCTTTATCCATCTTGGTAAAACGAAGATTTTTGTAGGACTGCACAAAGCCGAATCTCTCGATTTAGTAATAATCTACATCTGCTTTCAAATATTTGTCTATTTTTTCAATAAAAAAAATTTTTGACCTTATGTTCGATTTAACCAAAATGGTTAATGACAAATCGTGATATCTGTGATATAATAATTAACGGAACATATTTGCACCAAATCCGAAATAATGGAGGTACGGATAATGAAAAAGAAGATTATCGCAATTGCTGCGGCGCTTTGTCTGGCGCTGGGCGCTGTGGGCTGCGGAAGCGGCGATACGAGCAGCAACTCCTCGCAGGCTGAAACTACCGCTGCCGAGACCACGACAACTGCCGCGACCGAGGCTCCCGCCGAGGAGACCACAACTACGACTACAGCCGCAGAGACCACCACTACCGCTGCTGCCGAGGAAAAGCCCGAAGAGACTTCCGAGGAAGCTGCGGACGAGAGCGAAGCCAAGGAAGCCGTAGAGCTGGAATACTGGACGGAGGACTCCCCCGTAAAGCAGTCCATAATCGACTGGGTAACGGAAGTCACCGACCCTTCGTCGGATAAGTTCATACCCGTTGAGGACAGGATAGTCGTATCGGACATGGATGGTACCCTTATAGGCGAGCTTTACCCCGCTTACTTCGACTACTGTATGTTCGTTCACAGAGCGCTGTATGACGAAGACTACAAGGACAAGGCTTCCGATGAGATGAAGGATTTCGCTCACGAGCTGGAGGAAGCCTTCAAGACCCGCACTCTGCCCAAAGGCTCCGATGTAATCCACGCCAAGTACGCTGCCGAAGCGTATAAGGGCATGACTATCGACGAGCTTAGAGAGTACACCAAGGAATTCATGAAGACCAAGGCTGAGGGCTTCAACAACCTCACAAGGGGCGAGGCTTACTACAAGCCTATGGCTTCCCTGCTCAAATACCTCGAAGCCAATGATTTCACCATCTACGTTGTCAGCGGCACCGACAGAACTCTTGCCCGTGAGCTTTGTGCAGAGATGTTCGGTATCCCCGCCAACAGAGTTATAGGCACCGACACGACCCTCGTAGCAGAACATCAGGAAGACCACGACGGTCTCGATTACCTCTATCAGCCCGATGATGAGGTTGTATTCGGCGGCGAGTTCATCACCAAGAACCTCAAAATGAACAAGGTCGCCGTTATCGCCCGCGAGATAGGCATCGTGCCTGTTCTTGCTCTCGGAAACAGCTCGGGCGACCTCTCTATGGGTCAGTACACCACCCTCAACTCCAAGTATGACGCAAAGGCTTATATGCTGCTCTGCGACGATACCGAACGCGAATACGGCAAGCTCGATGTAGCCAAGACCTTCAAGGAGAGCTGTGAGGAGCTTGGCTTCACAACCGTTTCCATGAAGAACGATTTTGCTACCATCTACGGCGACGATGTTACCATCACAGCCGAAAATACAGAGGAGAAGTCCGAGGAAAAGGAAGAAGAAAAGACCGAGGACAGCGCTGAAGAAAAGACTGACGATAAAGCAGCAGAAGAAGAAACTGAGGATCAGGCGGAGAAAAAGGCTGCATGAAAAGTATTATCAATAACGAGATCGAGATAGACTACCCCGACAGCTTCTACGTCCCGGAGCGGGAGGAAATGCTCAAATATTACACCACTATCACCAACCGCTTCGTAATACGGAATGCAGAAAAACACATGATCATATCGGTGGGCTGGACAAATCCTCTGAACCTGCTTTCGTCCGTATTGGTGAGCGACAAGTCCTTCCTCGGGAACTGCGACAAGAACTTCCGGAGAATGCTCAAGGACTACAAGCGCGGCGAGGATTTTTCCTGCGAGATATGCGGCTGTGAAGCAAACGGCTTCGCATTCAGCTACTCCGCTAATGACACGGGCGCTCCGCAGAACGGCAAGACCCTCACTGTGAAGCCGGGTAAGCGGATATACGTCTTGGAATATGTGACCTCGGGTGATGACAGAATGTTCTGCAATATGGCATTCAACATGGTCATAAACTCGATACGTTTGATAAATACAGAAAGCAAATGAGCCGAAAACATAGCAGGAGGACAGCCCTCCTGCTTTTCTTTTGCATAAATGCTTGATTTTTTTGCTCGACCGTGTTATAATAAAACTAAGAGCCGCTTACTTCAACGCGGCACAATGCATAGAATGAGGACAGCAGAATGAACATACTTATAGCTGACGATCATCAATTCATTATAGAAGATCTGATCTTCGAGCTGGGAGAGATAATGCCCGAAGCTAAATGCTTCGGCACCACCGACCCGTCGGAAGTGCCGAAGCTGTTTGACAAATATCATTTTGAGATAATTTTCATGGACATTGAAATGCCCGGTATCAACGGAATAGACCTGGCGCGGCAGATACTCTCGAAGGCTCCGCGAACGAATATCATATACATCACGGGCTTTACCCAGTACGCCCGCGAATGCTACACCACCTACGCCAGTGCATTTCTCGAAAAGCCCATAAGCACCGATATGCTCAAAGACGCCCTCGATAATCTTAGATTCCCGCTCTCGGAGATATCCGATGATATCATCGAAGATCTATACTCGGGCAAGGCTATCATAGGTCAGAAAATACAAAAAGCCCGCGAAGACCGCGGGCTCACAAGGCAGGAGCTTGCGACCGCCATGAACGTGGCGGGACAGACCGTCTACCGCTGGGAGAGCGGCGACCGTATGCCCGATATCGCCACATTCCTGCGGATAATGAAGATACTCGGCACCGACCTTCGGACGCTCATCAGCAAATAGTCCGCCTTTTCAGGCGATGATCCCTCCGCCGACTACCGTATCTCCGTCATAGAATACCGCCGACTGCCCCCGCGATATGGCGCGGTGGGGCTTGTCGAATTCCACACGCACCCTGCCGCCGCCGAGAGGGTAAAGGGTGCAGGAAACGTCCTGCTGATGATAGCGGGTCTGACAGGTGCAGCGGAAAGGCTCGGTGAGAGCTTCCACCAAAATAAAATTCACGCCCTCCGCGATAAGCGAATCACGGGCAGTTTCCTCCGATCTGCCGAGGACGAGCCTGTTTGCCGCCATGTCCTTTTCCACAACGAACAACGGCTCGCTGTAGGAAACGCCTATACCCTTGCGCTGTCCTATCGTATAATGTATAAGCCCCTTGTGCTCACCGATGACTGTCCCGTCGGTGAGCACTATTTCTCCGCGGGGCTGTTCGCCCGAACGCTCCGTGATGAAGCGTGCGTAATCGCCGTCGGGGATAAAGCAGATATCCTGACTGTCGGGCTTATCTGCATTTATCAGCCCGTTCTCGGCGGCTATGGCGCGTATCCTGTCCTTTGTAAGCTCACCCACGGGGAAAAGCGTATGCTCGAGCTGATCCTGCGTCATATTGTAGAGTACATAGCTCTGATCTTTTTTTCGGTCGGGAGAACGCTTCAAGAGCCACCTGCCCGTGTTCTCGTCGAACTCGCGGCGGACATAATGCCCCGTGGCAATATAGTCGAACCCGAGAAGCCGCGCACGTTCGAGGAAGCTCCCGAATTTCAGGTGCTTGTTGCACTCGATACAGGGGTTCGGAGTGCCGCCCGCAAGGTAAGTGTCAACGAAATTGCCAATGACGCACCTGCCGAACTCCTCAGCGAGGTCGAACACAAAAAAGTCTATACCCAACTTGTGGGCGACCAGCCGCGCATCCTCCACGTCGCTGAGGGAACAGCAGGTCTTTGAGCGGTCTATGCCTATGTCCTCGTTGGTGTAGAGGTGCATTGTGGCTCCGGCTGCCTCATAACCCGCGTCCAGCAGCAGCTTCACCGCCGCGGAGCTGTCAACGCCCCCGCTCATGGCGGCGAGGACTTTTTCCTTCCTGATCTCACTCATCTGCCGTGACCTCCGTCGGAATGCTCACACCTGCCAGCTGTTGAGGTACTTCTCCTGCTCGGGGGTGAGAGTGTCGATCTCCACGCCCCAGAATGCCAGCTTGCGGCGGGCGACCTCGTTATCTATCTCCTCGGGGACAGTGATTATCTTATCTGTGAGCTTGCCCTTATTCTTCACAAGATACGCCGCCGAGAGCGCCTGTATTGCAAAGGACATATCCATGATCTCGGCAGGGTGTCCGTCGCCTGCCGCAAGGTTCACGAGCCTGCCCTCGCCTATAGTGAACACAGTCCTGCCGTCGGGGAGCTTATAGCCCTGAATGTTGTTCCGCGCCTCATAGACCTCAACTGCCAGCTCACGGAGCTTTGCGACAGCCACCTCGCAGTCAAAATGTCCCGCGTTGCAAAGTATAGCACCGTCTTTAAGGTTAGCAAAGCTGTTCTCGGTAATAACATCCTTGCAGCCCGTAACGGTCACGAACAGGTCACCGATCTTCGCGGCTTCTTCCATTTTCATGACCTTGAAGCCGTCCATAACAGCCTCCATAGCCTTAACGGGGTCGATCTCGGTGACGATCACCGAAGCGCCGAGACCCTTTGCACGCATGGCGACGCCCTTTCCGCACCAGCCGTAGCCTGCGACAACGACGTTCTTTCCCGCAACGATCAGATTTGTGGTACGGTTTATGCCGTCCCATACCGACTGACCGGTTCCGTAGCGGTTATCAAAAAGATACTTGCACCGCGCGTTGTTGACC